>JBHIBW010000013.1:0-18735 GCA_046759265.1 Thermoplasmata archaeon | reverse complement strand
GGATGTACAGACCGCATTGACGGCGTGGGACGGGACTGTTTATGAAGGGTGGCGCGGAGACTACGTCGAGTTGAACTTCGGCATCGTGCGACGAGAGAACGCTCGGCTTATCATAGTGGCTGACGACCCCGTCCTCAAGACTAGAATCTACGTGCATGTGTGGAACGGCACTGACTGGGAGCTCGCTGACACTATGCACCATCGGATGAACTTCGCGGAAGATGTCATCGACCTGTCGCGCTTTGTGCCTACACAAGACGATCTCCGTGTGCGACTCCTCGCAGCCAGCCATTTTGCTCTTGAGCAGGTAGGCCTCGACACTAGCCCGCCCAAAACGGCGTCCGTCCAGAGCGCGGCGCTGCTTAACGCTGTCCATTCCTCCGGAACCGACGTTACGGGCCTTGTCTCCCATCCTGATGCCTCGTATGCAGAACTTGTCCCCGGCGAGGAGATACTCTTGGCATTTGATATCCCGACGACGGTTGACGATGACGATGACGGAGCGCGGTCCTTTATCTTCGTTTCCAGGGGCCACTACGTTCACAAATACCAGCCCTTGCAGGGAACCGAGGTACATGCAGACGGTCTCGCCGTCTTATTTGAGAGCATCATTTCTGAGGCTCCCCTGGGTCAGTTTTGGGAGATTGAGATTGTTCGACTCGTCTGGAAATTGGGTGACGGAACATTTCAAACGGGTCGCATGGTATCTCACGTCTATGCACAAGCAGGAGAATATACAATCGCCATCCGAATCGAGTACAGCGACGGCACGGCCAAGTTCTATGAACGAGTTATTCTGGTCTTTGGGTAAGCTACGGCGGCAAAAGGCGAATTCAGACGATCCGCAAAGCAGATCCCCGGCGGTTATCCAAACCCACTACAAAAGCTTGCACCGACCTACGTGGCTTCATAGCCAGCTGTTCCAGACGCCGCTGCTGCCCCTGGGCGGTATCCTGAAGGCAGACACCGAGTCTGCGGAGTTTCTCATGGAATCCTCGGCTGTACGGTTCTCCTCCCTTCCCATCGACACGTACCAAAGATTAAAGATTCAGCAACTCCCAATTCCGCGCTTGCCCCGCGATGGTCTGCTATCTGGTCAGTAACCCAAAACCAATTGGAAACAGGCAAGGACGCTCCACTTTACGGTGAATCTGAACTTAGTTAGGTTCAAGAACTGGCCCACGCATTCGCTTTCAAAGCAAAGTCGGCACACTCGAGGAGGAAGACCGCGATGATAGGAGGCCTGGAAGAGGTTCATCTCTCTGTTAGTGACTTGGGTACGATGCGAACGTTCTACGTCGAGGTTCTCGGACTGAAAGAAGAGTTCTACCACGACGGCAGGATGCTTGGTCTCGACACAGGTGGTGCTATGCTCGTCCTCGAGAGCCGCGAGCGTCCCGCTTCTGGTGTTGGGTTGACATTCGGGTGCAAGGAAGTTGAGCACGTACTCGAGGAGCTCAGCGAAAAAGGCGTGACAGTAACGATCCCCCTTGAGGCGGGTCACTGGGGCGCGAAAGTGGCTGGTTTCGAAGATCCCGAGGCCAATACCGTGTACCTGGAAGAACCCCCCACAAGTTGAGGGACGTCTTTGCATTGAAAGAGACATCCTGGCCCACGCACTCTCCTATACCCGAGTTTTGAACTTTTATAAAGGAAAGGGACTAAATGGGTCCCTTGGGCTTGTGAAGCCAGGGGTCCAAGTCCTGACGAGTGAAGGTAGCGAAAGACCGGTTCGGATCGGCGTCCAGATCCATCCTCAGCACGGAACTTATCAGGAGATGCGGAGGGCGGCCCGCGAGGCCGAGAACATGGGCGCCGACCTCCTCTACACCTGGGACCACTTCTTTCCTCTCTACGGAAGCCCCGATGGTGCCCACTTCGAGTGCTGGAGCCTCCTGGCCGCCTGGGCCGAGGCCACCGAGCGGATCGAGCTGGGCCCTCTGGTGAGCTGCAATTCCTACCGGAACCCGAACATCCTGGCCGATATGGCGCGGACCGTCGATCACATCTCAGGGGGGCGGCTGGTGTTCGGGATCGGATCCGGCTGGTTCCGGCGCGATTACGGAGAGTACGGTTATGAGTTCGGCACGGCGGCCTCACGCGGGCGGGACCTGGAGCGGAACCTCCCCGTAATTCTCGAACGCTGGTCGAAGCTCAATCCCCCTCCCGTTCGCCGCCCGCCGATGATGATTGGCGGTGTGGGCGAACAGATCACGCTCCGGTTGGTGGCTCAGTACGCCGACATGTGGCACGCCATGTTCCCGTCGCGCCCGGAGGAGCTGGAGCCCAAGGTGGCCGCTCTGAATCGGTGGTGTCGGAAGGCGGAACGGGATCCGCGAGATATCGAGTGGTCAGTGGGTCTCGAACCGGACGCTCTCGAGCACGACCTGGAGCATCATGCCAACGCCTATCTGGAGCTGGGTTTCACCCAGGTCACGCTCGGGGTGAGCGGGCCTGACTACGACTTGGGCCCAGTGAAGGATTGGCTGCTCTGGCGGGATGAGCGCAATCAGACGAGTTGAAGCACGCCCTTTACGCCGGGTGCGATGGACACTGGCGGAGAGCACAGGGATTGGGAACCGGGCGGAAGCCGATCGTTCGAGTGCGTCTTGGTCTTGACCGGCGCATGGTCCCCGCTGTGCCAATTTGCCGGACATTTTCCGGAGGTCCTACATAATGCCTTTATGCGGTCCAGCCGACCGCATGATAGGGAATCTCATGCGGAAAGCTATCATCGGTGAGGTCCTGGCGCGGGACATAAGCTTCACCGATCCTCGCGGCCGTTCGAGAGGCAATGGCGTAGGATATCGTGAATCGGACCAATGTAGATCATCGATCCGAAGCGGGGAGGTGAGGAGAAGTGTGCCACAATTTCTCGTGTCTGAGAGTCACTCGATGGCCATCCTGCTGGGAGTCTTCTTCGCCGTGTCCCTCGCCGTGCCATCTCAGGTGAGCAGCCAGACGCTTAGCGCTTGGCAGGAGCAGTTGTCGATCCAAGACGGACCTCGAGCTTTCGGGGTAGGCTACTCGTTACCTGGGTATCTCGCCCCCTCCCCTCGATCGGACCACGACATGGCCTACGACGCGGAGTCGGACCGGATCATCTTGTTTGGAGGATGGGAGGGCTCGAGCTCGTTGGGCGATACCTGGGCCTTCGACGACAACGCGAACGAATGGACAGCGATGAACCCGGGGACGAGCCCCGTCCCTCGGGGTCTCCACGCGATGGCCTACGATGCAGAGTCGGACCGAGTAATCCTCTACAGCGGCGTGCCGACAAGTGATCTGATTCCCACAGGGGAGACCTGGGCCTACGACTTCAATACAGACACATGGACGGACATGGACCCAGCCACGAAGCCGCCTGCCCGATGGGGCCGGATGGCTTACGACGCAGAATCCGACCGGGTCGTCCTCTTCGGCGGAGCGGTCGGCCACATCGTGGAGGGAGGGACGATATACAACGATACATGGGCGTACGATTTTAACAACAACTCGTGGACCGAGATGAGTCCGAGGCCATCCCGGGCCACCAGCCACGCGATGGCTTACGATACGGAGTCGGACCTCATCGTCGTCTACGGCGGAGAACGTGCGTCCGGCGGCATACACGCCGAGGGAACGTGGGTCTACGATCTCAACAATGACACCTGGCTCGACACGAACCCGAGTCTGGAGCCGCCTCTTGGGAGGCATATCGGGACCGCTTATGATTCCATGGCGGATCGAGTGATTTTCTGGGGTGGTCGATCCCCGACCGTCGGATCTATCGCGGACATCTGGTCCTACGATGCCAATGCCAATACGTGGGAAACGATGAGTGTGGCGGCGGGTCCCTCGGCGCGGGAGCTGCATCGAATGGCCTACGATGCGGAGTCCGGCGAAACAGTCATGTTCGGCGGCCGGTCGCTGGTGGCCGGGTTCAACAACGAGACCTGGGCTTTCGGCCAGGGTGCGAACGTCTGGACGCCGTTGTCGCCCCTGACGCTGCCTCAGGCCCCAAGGGACCTAGAGGCCGCTGCCGCAGAGGGGGAGATCAACCTCCTCTGGAAGGTTCCCCTCTTTAATGGTGGCTATCCAGTCACGAATTACCGTATCTATCGAGGAACGACCTTGGATGACATCCCCTTCCTGAAGGAGATCAGCAGCTCACTTACGTATGTCGATCCCACCCCCTCAGTTGGCACCGAATATTACTACCACGTTACCGCGGTCACGTTTGCTGGCGAGGGCCCGCCGTCAAATGCGGATTCTGCCATGCTGGTCGACGACGTGCCTCCGACGGTCACCATCAGCTCCCCCCGGGACGGCGAGGTCGTCGAATCCTCCCCGACGACGGTCAGCGGGACCGCCGTGGACAACCTGGTTGTCGACTTGGTGGAGGTGAGCCTGGATGGCACGACCTGGGACCCCGCCACGCTGACGGGCGCCTCCTGGTCCGTCTCCCTGACCCTGGAGGAGGGATCGACCACGATTCGAGCCCGAGCGATAGACAACGCCGGGAACGTCGGAACCGCGAGCGTGATCGTGACTTGCTCCTGTCCGCCGGCTGGATCAGGACCGGATCTGGTACCCATCGCAATTGCGGCGGGACTTGCCGGGGCCGCGACGCTCGCCGTAGTCCTCTTCCTAGTTCGCCGGCGCCGGAGTCGCTGAGGGACCCAAGGAACGAAGCGCGACCCGGAGCAAGATCCGACTAGTCACCCGGATCGGGATTTTGGGTTACCCAGGTGCGGACAATGCTGGTCCAGGGAGGCTCCTCGTCCATCTGCCACATCAGGGCAACCAACTCGCCGATGTGGGCGATTTCGTCGAGAAACGTATGAAGCAGAACCTGCTCGACGGTCGCCTTACGGCTCCATCCCTCGATCTCGATCTCCTTCCCCACGTCCTCGGGCAGTAAATCACGGAAGAAAGCCTCGGCCCGGTCCGCCACCTCTTGGTCGTACTTCTCGATGTCCTCAAAGGTCTTGAACAAGTCCGGATCGATGTCCTGCCAGGGCTTCCCCGGGATGTCGTAGTGGAGGTAGGAGTCCTCCACCTCGAGCAGGTGGATGAAGATGTCGTGCATGGAGTTGTACGTGGCCTCCCGGTTCTTGGCGACCTCCTCCCACCCCAGGTCGCGAAACTTCGCGAGGAAGCGACGCCGGAGGTCGGCGACGTACGTGAAGAGCTGCTCGAGGTCCTTGACGTCCATGGGTCGCAAGCATCTGTATTCTGCGATTTAACCTCGCCGCCAGACCTAAGGCGCCCTTTGCCAAGCTTTGGGAGCATGGGGAGACGATTGACCGGAAGGAGCGATCGTCTCCCCTCGATTAGCCCCCAAGGGCCTCCACCCGTAACGAGATAAGGCGCCCAGCGTTCGCGTCCCCGTGGGCCTTTCACTCACCAACTTGCTCGAGTTGGCGGAACGCGCCCGAGAGAAGATTCCCGAGCCGGTGTTCCACTACATCGCCGGTGGGGCGGAGGATGAGGTCTCCCTCCGACGGAATCGGGAGGCTTTTTCCCGATGGGCGCTCCGGCCGCGCGTGCTGGTCGATGTGTCCACGCGAGATACCTTTGTTGACGTCCTCGGCCAGAGGATTGCCATGCCGATCCTGGTCGCCCCTACGGCCTTTCACCGACTCGTCCATCCGGAAGGAGAGGTGGCCACGGCCGAGGGTACCGCAGCCGCCGGGTCCCTTCTTGTGGCAAGCACCCTTTCCACCCGATCTCTAGAGGCCATCGCCGCCGCGAGTCCCGCACCTCGCTGGTTTCAGCTGTACGTGTATAAGGACCGAGAGGTAAGCGCCTCTCTGATACGGCGCGCCGAGGCGGCCGGCTACGGTGCCCTCTGTCTCACGGTGGATACGCCCCAGGGCGGACGCCGCGAGCAGGAGGAGCGGGATGCCTTCACCCTGCCGCCGGGGCTGGGACTTCGCAACTTCGAGGGCGAGGGGATGGATCAGCTTCCCGCGGCGGAGGAAGGAACATCGGGTCTCACGGCCTACTGGTCCAAGATGCTGGACCCATCCCTATCATGGGACGCAGTAGAATGGGTCCGTTCCCTCACCTCCCTTCCCCTGGTGTTGAAGGGCATCATGACGGCTGAGGACACGGAAGAGGCGGTGAAGCGGGGGGTCGAAGGGATCGTGGTCTCGAACCACGGGGGCCGCCAGTTGGACGGAACCCTGGGGACGTTGGATGCGCTTCCCGAAGTGGTCGCAGCAAGCGAGGGGGCGGCGGAGATTTACGTGGACGGAGGCGTCCGGCGCGGAACCGATGTGCTGAAGGCGCTCGCCCTGGGCGCACGGGCGGTCCTGATTGGACGTTCGGTCTTGTACGGCCTCGCCTTGGATGGCGCCTCGGGCGTCCAGGTCGTCCTAGAGCACCTGCACAAGGAGCTGGACCTCGCGATGGCGCTCAGCGGAGTTGCCACCTTGGACGAGATCGGCCCAGGTCTCATCCAAGAGGTCGATCCTGTGCGTCCGTAGGCCTCCGAGGCCCCACGGTCCACTCGTCCCTTCCTCGATTACCCCATCAGAAACCCGCCATCCACCACGAGGCCGGTTCCCGTCTGAAAGCTCGCGTCCTCAGAGGCCAGATGTACCGCCTTTCGGGCCACTTCCTCCGGGCTCGCAAATCGCTTCAACGCCGTTTCCTCTTCTAAGTCCCGTCGCTCCTCCTTGGACAGCCCTGCCATGGCCCAGGTGTCGATGCTCCCCAAGACGAGGGCGTTCACATGCACGCCGTCCCGGCCCAGGTACCAAGCGAGGGAGCGGGTGAGGGAGAGAAGCGCCCCCTTAGCCAGCAGGTAGGAGATTCCCACCACGTCGCCGCTGACCGCGGGGGTGGAGGCCGTGAACACGATTCGGCCCCGTCCGGAAGTACGGAGGTGCGGGATCGCGGCTTGGGCGACGAAGAGGGAGCCGAGCAGGTCGATTCCCAGGGGCTTCATGAGGACCTCCTCGTCGAGATCTTCGAAGGGGGTGAACCACTCTTCCCGTCGGAACGGATGGCCCGCGTAACAGACGAGCGTGTCCAACCCCCCCAACGCTTCGACCGCCGCCCCCACGAGCTCGTACGCCTCCTCACGTCGGGTCGCGTTGCATTGGAGGGCGACGGCCTCTGTGCCGACCCGTTTTGCCCCCGCGACCAGTTCCTCCGCTTGCGCTTTGTTGGTGTGGTATTGGATGCCGAGGCCCGCAGCCCCTTCTTCGGCGAACGCCCGGACCGTGGCGGACCCCAGGCCTCCGCTCCCGCCCGTGATGAGGGCGACACGTCCTTCGAGTCGGCCGGACATCGGCCAGACATCCGGTCATGCGATAAAGAGTCTGGGAGCCCGAGGCCCCCGTGGTCACTCGCCCGGGACCTCTTCCAGGGCTTCTAGAATCAGACCGGGGTCCGGAAAGCCCCGTTCCGCCACGCGAATGACGTATTCCTTGTCCACCACGTAGGTGGTCGGGGCGATGGAACCGTCCTCGGCGAGGGCGTGGAAGTCCTCGGCGCACCCCTTCGCCTCGTCGATGAGGAAGGGGAAGGGGAGGTTCTCCCGATAGACGAAGATGGACTGGAATCGCTGGTTCGAGGGGGAGATGCCGATGATCTCGGTATCCGTGGCCTTGATCTCCTCCGCCCGTTCACGGACCCGCCCCAGGTAGGCCGTGTTCTCCTTCGAACTGTCCGCCGGCGGGCAGAAGATGAGCACGAGATTCTTCTTCCCCTTGAAGTCCCGGGTGTCCAAGATACGGGCATTGGTGGCGGGCATGTGGAAGCGGGGCGCGCGCTCCCCGACGGCGATCGGGTCCATGGGCCTGGGTCGTTCGTTCGAAGCCCCCGACGCCTAAATACTTGACCGGAAGGCTCAATCTTTAGTAGCCGCCAGCGGTAGCCAGCGCGTGACGTCCCTGCTGGGAGCCCACGTTTCCATCGCCGGTGGCGTGGAGCTTGCGCCGGGCCGAGGGGACGAGCTCGGCTGCGAGGCCATCCAGATCTTCTCGAAGAACCAACGCCAGTGGGCGGCCAAGCCCCTCACGAAGGAGGCCGCGGCCGCGTTTAAGGAGGCGCTAGCGAAGTCCCAGCAGCAAGCCACCGCCATCCACGACTCCTACCTCATTAACCTGGCGGACAGGCGCGCGGAAAACGTCGCCAAGTCTCGTGACGCGTTTGTGGTGGAGCTGGCATGGAGTTTGGCATCGGGCAGATTGCGGCGAGCTTAGATCACACGATGAAAGAAGCCGATGCACCCGATGTGAGCGTCCTGCTCGAGGGCACGGCCGGGGCCGGAAACTCCGTCGGGAGCACGTTCGAGCAGCTCCAGGGGGTTCGGGAGGCAGTGGAAGAACCCGAACGTGTGGGCTTCTGCTTCGATACCTGCCACCTCTTTGCCGCAGGGTATGACCTCCGAAACGAGGAAAATTACGAGCTCGTGATGCAACACGCAGAGAACATCCTGGGGCTCGAAAGCATTCGGGCCTTTCACATGAACGACTGCAAAGGAGAGCTTGGATCCCACCTTGACCGACACGAACACATCGGCCAAGGGGGGATCGGGCTCGAAGGATTCCGCCTTCTCGTCAACGACGCACGGTGGGATGGGGTCCCCATGTATCTCGAGACGCCGGGCCGGGAGGAGCACTTCGGGGACAACCTGAAGGTGCTCAAGGGCCTGCGGACGTCCTAAGCGGGACACCTCCGCGGGGGGGGGGGTAGGCGTGGCATCCGCCACGTCTGTTGATCTATTCCGGTCCCTGCCCGCCCTGTCGCCGGACCATGATGACGACGACGATGACGATTACGGCGACGACGACGGCGATGATCACGCCGACGAGCACCATGTCGATGGGGGCAGCGGCCGGCACCGATGCGATGGTGGCCGTGCCGGTGGCAAGGGTCGAGGACTCGTCCGTCAGGTCGTAGGCGACGTGGTCTACAGCCCCGCTCGGGACACCGCCGACCAGTGGCTTGAACTGGAATGGTCCGGGATCCGTGTCAGCGGCGCCGCGGGGCTCGATGGAGATCACGATGGTCTGTCCCGCGAGGTTCGTGGGGAAGGAAACCCCCGACGGGGCGTTCAGGAGGAAGTCCTCCCCCGGGAATGGGGGCGTGGCTCCCGTGTCGCTGTAGGGGGCACTCGCATCCGCCCCTTCAGGCATGTCGAACGTGCCCGTGGTGACGGGAACGCCGCCGATGACGGCCCAGCCTTCATAGACCCAGTCCGTTCCGCTGAGGTCCGGGAGGGTGAGACCGGCCACGGGCGTCGGGGGCACGAGGAACCAGACGCCGCTGTTCTCATCCGTGGTCTCCGCACTCGAGGGCGTGGCCAGGATGTATTGTCCGCCAATGCCCGCCAGAGAGACGCCCAGGTTGGGCGACAGCGCAGCACTGGTCTTCGAGGGGTTAAGGGGGCCGGCCAGCGGTTTCACCGCGGCCGGAATGTCGTCCGTGTCCCCCGCGGGCTCGATGCTCAGCACGAAGTTCGTGGTCCGATCGAGGTCGATGTCTGGGACCCGGAAGATGGACTTCGCATTGCCCTGAAGGTCTGTTAACGCCCCGCTGGCGGAAACGAGGAACTTCCCCGTGGATACCGGGCTGCCGTCGACGATTAGCCATCCCTCGTAGTGATCCGTGGCCAGCTCGGCCAAGTTCGTGAAGGAGAGGCTGACGTCCACCTCGGACGCCTGCGCCTGCGCTCCAAACGCGGAGAAGGCTAGCAACAGGACGAGAAGACCCGTCCCTAGAGTGGCTCTTGCTCTCATGACATATCTCCTAAAAGTCCAGCTGTGAGGCTCCGATATCAACGTAGGCCAGAATTCCGCCAGAATCTTACCCGCCTCGTCGGGGGCGGGTTTCCCCTGGGGACCGGATGAGGCGACGCCCTAAGCCGTCGACGCCGAGTGAGGGGTTGCACACCGCGAGGCGCCTCGCAACGCGACGCCCGTGTCGTACAGGGCATGCACCAGCCAACGAACGACGAATCGACGCCCAACCTGTTGATGAAGGGAACCGAGCGCGGGAAGTCGATCAAGGAGGGCGGGGAAGGCATGCGGTCCGCTCAAGATCTCCCCGTCTTCCAAGACGAGGTGGGCGGACCTCTGGACCTCCTCGTCGGTGAAGTCCAAGAGCAGGCGCCGTGCCTCTTCCTGTTGAAAAGGCAGGACGCGAAGTCTTCGACGAAAGTTCCACCACGAGATCAAGCGCGCAAAAGCGGAGCACACCCTGCACTCTCCATCGAAAAGCAGCGTCGGGCTCAGCGGGCGTTCCGAAACCATCAGGTCTGCTCGCAGGAAAGACGCCGGCGGGCGTAAAGAAGGTTCACTACTTACCTGTGGCCGCCGGACGAAGGAGGTCGTGGACCGACAGGAATGACGTTCCGGCGGCCTCGGCGGTCTCCCGGTCACGTTCCCGGTCCCCCACGAAGACGGCGTGATCCGGTTCCCCCTGCAGCCGCTGGATGCAGAGGAGCAGGGGCTCTGGATCCGGCTTGACGCGGGTCGTGTCTTCTCGGGCCACGATGGCCCCCACGAGGGCTGAGAGACCGGTCACCCTCAGGGCCTCCTCTGCACACGAGTGGCAGTTGAGCGTGACGACACCGACCTGCTCCCGGTTCATGAGCGGAAGGACCTCCGAGATCGGGAGGGGCTGTGCCTCCGTGCTTCCCTTCATCTCGTAACGCTGAAGCGCACGACTCAATTCGGCAGCCTCGTCACCCATCGCGTCCCGAAGCATCGCCCAGATGCTCCGACCCGCAGAGTCCTTTCCATAGCGCCGAGTAATCCCGCCGAGTTCGGCCTGTGCTTTCCGCCAGTCCACTTGCAGTCGCACCAATGTTCCATCCAGGTCGAAGATCACGGTCCCATATGGGCGAAGCCGACCAACAAGCCGCTCGAGCTCATCTGGGTCCACCGGGCTCATCCCTTGGAAGGGCCGCCTTAGCCCTCTCCCGACCCATCCAGGGGTTCCCGACCGGCGAAACCCGTCTCCAAGTCATGGTACCACTCCAGCCGGTCCTCGCCCCGCTGCCAGCAGAGGAACACCATGCGGCCGTCGCGTTCGCCGTAGAAGTCCACCAGCCCCTCCTCGAGGCTCTTGATGTGCCCACCGAGCTCATGGATCCCGCGGACCCACTTGCGAATGGCCTTGTAGGCGTCGTCAAGCTCCTGCTGCAGGCCCTCGTACGTGTTGTGGTCGGGCGTATCCGGCCGCAGGATCTCTTCGCCCCATTGGGTCTCCAAGTCCACCAGCCGTCCGCGCACGCGGCGATTGTGCGCCCGCAGTCGATCGATTTCCCGGAGTGACTTTCGGACTTCCGGCAGCAGCTCGTTTACCTCGTCCGGTGTGAAGAGACGGGTGGGAACCTGCGGGTCCGTCACGAGGTCCCCCTCACGTCAGCCCTTTGACCCCTGCCGCCAGGTCCTCGAACTTGTGCTGGAGGATGTCGAGGGCCGCGTTGAGCGCCTCCGCGGCGGTGAGGGCGCCGTCGGTCTCGAATCGGAACAGGAACCGCGTCGGGTCCCCGCTCACTTGGATGCGTCCTTCGGAGGCCTCCTCGCACAACCGGCAGAGGGTACACTTCTCGATGTCGGTGACCTGGAACTCGCCGTTCGCCTCCAGGATGTTCACGGGGCACACCGAGGCGACCTCGTCGGTCAGGGTCTTGTCCTTCGGATCGAACTCGAGGATGGGGTAGAACTTGTAAGCCGCGCCTTGGGCCGCCTGCCACTTGGCGTGGTCCGCCCCGGTACCCAGGATGGCCGTGGCGTAGATGAGCATGGCCTGGCCGTCCCCCAGCTTCACGATGGGTATATCCGGGTCTCGCGGTGCGAGTTTCGTGTCCCCCACCGGGGCCAGGTCGCGGGAGAACGCCGTGCCGGGTCCTCGCTTGTTGAGGGAGAACATGATGGTGCAGGTGGGGCACCCTTCTCCCCCGCACGTGGAGCACGTCGCCCGCGGCTCCAGGACCTCCAGGTCGGTGGGGATGGGGATGAGGCTGAGGCGATGCGCGATGATCTCGTCGAAGAGGGGGGTAATGCTCTCAAACTCCTTCCCGTCCTCCCCACGAATGGGACCGAGGTGGAACTCCACCTCCTCGATGGCCATCTTCGGGACGTCGGTGGTCAGGGTCCGACGCAGCGCGTTCACGAAGGAGGGCTCGGCGTCCTCGATGAGGATGCGGGCCTCCTGATCCGTCATCTCCCGGACCGTGGCCTTCATCACACCCTCCGGCCCCGTCGGCCCCCCTGGGACTTGCCGCCGTTGTGGGGCACGGGCGTCACGTCCTCGATGCGCCCGATGCGGAGGCCGGCCCGGGCGAGGGCGCGGA
Source organism: Thermoplasmata archaeon (assembly GCA_046759265.1). GTDB lineage: Archaea > Thermoplasmatota > Thermoplasmata > RBG-16-68-12 > JAJISG01 > JAJISK01. The sequence continues at coordinate 6,434 of JBHIBW010000013.1, read as the reverse complement.
TGGCCGCCTGGGCCCCCGGCCCGGGGGAGGTCGACTTGTTCCCTCCGGGTGCGCGGATCTTCACGTGGATGCCCTCGACTCCCTTCTCCTTCGCCGCATCGGCCACGCGCTCGGCCGCGCGCATGGCCGCGTAGGGGGAGGATTCGTCCTTGTCCGCTTTCACCACCATGCCGCCCGTGGCCTTGGCGATGGTCTCCGCGCCGGTGAGGTCGGTCACCGTGATGATGATGTTGTTGTAGGACGCGTAGATGTGCGCCACGCCCCACTTGACTCCGCTACTCGCCACGCGACTCCCCTCCTTCCTGGGCGAGGCGGCGCGCCTCGATGACCTCCCACGACGGCCTGGCGGGGTGGGCCTCGTTCGCCAGGTCCGAGTGGGGGTGGTATCGGATGGAATCCTCCTCGTCACGACGCACGAGGTATCCGGGGATGGTGACCTTCCGATCCCCGATGGACACGTGGCCGTGGACGATGAACTGCCGGGCCTGCTTGGCCGTGTGGGCGAGGCCCTTCAGGTAGGCCACGGTCTGGAGGCGGCGCTCCAGGATGTGTCGGGTCTGGAGGGTTAGCACGTCATCCAGGTGGGCCCCCGAGGACGACAGGATGCCCACGCGGGCGAGGCGTTGGAGGAGTTCCTCCACCTCCTTTTCGGCCTGGGTGTCTCCGTACCGCACCTGTGCTTGCAGGACGCGAGCCCTCTGGCGCCAGTGCCGGAGCTGGCTCTCGGCTTTCCACAGCTCCCGCTTGTTCTTGAGTCCGAACTGCCCGAGAAGCTCGTTCTCGGCCTGGATTCGATCGGCCTGGAAGGGCCGCGACGGTCGAGACCAGCGTGCACGAGGAAACTTGGGATCGCCCACGAGACCCTACCTCTACCCGGACGGACCGCCCTTTCCGGCCTTCCGGGTCACGCCCACCTGCAGCCCCTTCCGTCCGTTATTCTTGGTGCGCTGCCCGCGGACCTTCTTCGCCCCCGTCTCGTGTCGGATGCCCCGATAACTGCGAATCATCTTCAGCCGGTTGATGTCGTCCGTGCGTCGCAGGTCCACCTCGGCCCCCACGAGCTGCCCATCCTCCCCCGTCCAATAGTCCGCACGCCGATTCAGGGTCCACGGGGGGAGCCTCTCCTCCAGGTCCTCTAGCAGGCCCGCAAGGGCCTCCACCTGGTCGTCGGAGAGGTTTCCGATCTTCTCCGTCCGCGGCACCTCCGCCAAGTCGGCGAGCATTTCTGCCATCCGGACGCCGATGCCCTTCACCCCGGTCAGGGCGAGGCCGACGGGTCGATTCCCGTCCACGTCCGTCGCCGCGATTCGGACGATGTATTTGAAGTCCTCAGGGGCTTCTTTCTCTGCCATGGGGACGGGCGTAACGAAGCTGCCAACGCTATATAAGCGTGCGCGGCAGCCAGTCCTCCGGGAATCCTTAAGGGCGAACGGGACCTTCGCGCGGCCGTGTGGGGCTACCTCGCGATCGCGCGCCCGCCGAACCTGGTCATGTCGTTCGTGGGCTGCCTCTTAGGGAGCGCCGTCGCCCTCGCTTCGGTCTCCTCGCTCCTCGCGCCGAGCGCGCTCCTCATCGCCCTGCAGGCGGCGGCCATCGCCGTCCTGTTCACCGCCGCCGGGAATACGCTGAACGACTTCTACGACCGGAAGACGGATCGGGTCAACCACCCGGAGCGCCCGATCCCCAGCGGGCAGGTGACACCCCGAGGCGCCCTTGCCGCCGCCGCGCTGCTGTTCGGGCTCACGGTGCCCTGGAGCCTCCTCCTTCGCTGGGAGCTGGGGGTCGTGGTGCTCGTCAACCTGGCCTTCATGGCGTCCTACGAGGCGTTCTTCAAGCGGACAGGCCTCCGGGGCAACCTCCTCATCGCGTGGCTGGTGGCCTCCCTCTTCCTCTTCGGCGGTCTGGCGGTGTACCCCAGCCTTCCGGCCCTCCTGGCGGTCCTCGTCCTGGCGCTCCTAGCCTTCCTGGCCACCCTGGGCCGGGAGATCATCAAGGACATCGAGGACGTGGCGGGGGACACGGATCGGGAGACGCTGCCGATGCGGTTGGGGACGGGAGGCGCGGCCCGCGTGGCGGCCGCCGCCTTGGTCGTCGCGGTGGGCCTAAGCGGCCTTCCCCCCGCCTTCCAGGTTCTGGGCATCGGGTACCTCCCCGTGGTTCTCGTCGCCGACGCAATTTTTATCTACGCCGCGCTCAATTCGGCGCGACGGCCTGGCACATCCCAGCGCGCCGCAAAGTACGGGATGGTGGTGGCTCTACTGGCATTTCTCGTGGGGGCCCTTCCGTGAAGGTGTTGGACTACCTCAGCCTGAAGCTCGAAGAGGGAAAGCTCCACATGACGCTCCTCGACCCGGACAAATCCGGGGAGCAGAGCCTCGGGAAACTCGCGGCGACCGCCACGGACCTGGGGACGGACGCCATCATGGTGGGGGGCTCCACTGGGGTCAGCCAGGCGGACCTGGATCGCCAGGTCGAGGAGGTCAAGGCGAGCACCAGCCTCCCCGTCATCCTCTTCCCCGCCAACGCGCGCTCCATCAGCCCCCACGCGGACGCCATCTACTTCATGAGTCTCCTCAACTCGCGCAGCGTCCAACACGTCGTTCGGGAGCAGCAGCAGGCCGCGCGCGCGATCCATGACATCGGCTTGGAGACCCTGTCGATGGGCTACGTCGTCGTGGAGCCCGGCATGAAGGTGGGCGAGGTGGGCCGGGCGGATCTGGTCCCCCGGGATGCTCCGGAGGAAGCTGTCAAGTACGCCCTCACCGCCGAGTTCTTCGGCATGGACCTCTTCTACCTGGAGGCGGGATCAGGCGCCCCGTCCCCCGTCCCGGCGGAGATGATCCGGGCGGTCAAGCGGGAGACCCATCTGCCCCTGCTGGTGGGCGGCGGCATCCGGGGATACGAGGCCGCCCGGGAGGTCGTGGAGGCAGGCGCGGACGTCGTGGTCACGGGGACCGTGGTGGAGCGCCCCAAGGGCAAAGCTTTCCTTAAGGACATCATCAGTGCGGTGAAGGGGCCGTAGATCGCTTGACTCCCCGGACCGCCCAGCAAGCTCAGCAACAGGCCGAAACCGCCATGATGAACCGGCTCTTTCGCGCGCCCCACCCGGCCTGGCTCTTCCTGGCCATCGTGGTCGTTTCGCTCCTCGCGGGGATCGTGGCCAACCGGCTCATCCTGACCCCGGACGCGGGTCTCCTCGGCCTCATCGCCTTCGCGCTTCCCGTGGTCGTGGCGGCCTTCCTGACTCGGCCCCTCGCCGAAGCCCTCGGCGGCAAGATGTACCTCCGGCGCGCGGCCCTCTTGGGCCTGATCGGGCTCGGGCTGGTCCTGCTTACCGCGTTCGCCGCGCTCCTCATTCCGGGCTCCAGCATGGTGCGCTATCTGCTCGTGGGGTGGGCCAGCACGCTGTGGCTTCGCCAGGCGGTTCTCATGGCCCTCTCTCACAGCAGTCCCCTTCGATCCTTCCCGGCCGTCGTCATCCAGCCCATCCTAGGCTTCGCTGTCCTCCCCCTCTTCCCGAGTATCTTCCCCCTCACCGTGGGGGATTGGCTCGTCGGCTTGTTGGCGAGTGCCGCCTTCTACGCGGCGGGCTTGGTTTTCACCCTCGTCGCCGTGATTCCGGTGGAGCGCGCGTCGGGGGTCGATGGACTCAGCATGATGCGCTACTCCATCGACCACATGACGGAGAAGGGGAGCGAGGGAAAGGAAGAGATGGAGGCCTTCTTCGCGTCGTTCGCGAACCGCGTCACGGTACCGGCGGGCCTGTTGTCCGTGGAGCGCGAGGGGACGCGGCCGGTCCTCGTCGTCGTGGCTAGCCTGCATCCGGGACCGTACGGCCGCCTTGGGGGAAGCGACCTCCCCGCCAAGCTCCAGGAGGCGCTGGCAGGGCGGGCGGACGTGATCGTCCCCCACGGACCCTCGACCCATGACCAGAACCCCGCCACCTCCGAGGAGGCCGCGAAGCTGGCGACCTGGGTGGGGGAGACTCTACCTCAGGTCGTCCCCCGCGACGGGGCCTCTCGTTTCGTGCGAGTCTCGCGTGGCGGCGTCAGCGTAGGATGCCAGATCTTCGACGACACGGCCTTCCTGCTGGCGACGCGAGCCCCCGAGCCCACGGACGACATCGACTTCGCCACGGGCTTCGCGGCGCTCGCCGCCGCGCGGGAGGCCGGGGTACGCGGGGCGATGCTCGCCGACGCCCATAACTCTATCGCGCCAGGCAGCGGGGCCATGGTCTTCGGAACGGAGGAATCCTACGCCCTCTTGGAGGCCACCCGCGAGGCCGTCCGGGAGGCCCGGAACCAGGTGGGCGACGGGCTCCGGATCGGCGTCGCCTCAGATACGAGCCTGGTCGATCCCGATCGGGGACTCGGGCCGGGGGGTATCCAGGCGTTGGTCGCCGAGATCGACGGGCAGAAAACCGCCTACCTCCTCTACGACGGCAACAACATGGTTCCGGACCTCCGGGACAAACTCCTGGGGAACATCGAGGACCTCGTGGACGAAGCGGAGGTCCTGACCAGCGACAATCACATCGTCAACAACTCGCTGCCGGGCTACAACCCTGTGGGATGGCGCACCGATCATGGCGCCCTCGCCCAGGCCACCCGAGCCGCGGTGGAGGGAGCCCTCGAATCTCTGGCGCCCGCTTCCGTGGGGGCCCACACAGGCCTCCTGAAGGACGTGGCGGTCTGGGGGCACCAGACTGCGGTCCGCCTCACGACCGCCATCAGTTCCAGCCTCTCGACGATCCGGATCAACGCCGCCGTCACGTTCCTCCTGGCCGCGGCCATTTCGGGCCTGGGGCTTGCCCTCATCCCCTAGACGAGGCCAAGGAAGTAGCGGTGCACGCCCGTGTTCGGCGAGAGTTCCGGGTGAAACGTCAGGGCCACGAGATGATTCTGCCGTGCCATCACGATGGCCTCCTCGAGACGGCCGAGGGGTCGGCAGGCTCCCCACACCCTTCGAATCGCGGGGGCGCGGATGAAGACCCCGCGCGTCGGGCCGACGTCCTGCAGATCGATCTCCGCCTCAAACGACTCTCGCTGGCCCCCATAGGCGTTCCGGTCCACGGCCATGTCCATGAGCCCCAGCAGGCGGGTCTCCGTGTCCTGGACCTGCGTGTCCCCCTCCTTCGCGAGGAGGATGCAGCCCGCGCAAGTTCCCATCAGGGGCATGCCCTCGCGCGCCCTTCGGACGATCCCATCGGCCAGGTCGAACTCATGGAGCAGCTTCGAGATCGTGGTGGACTCCCCCCCGGGCACGATGAGGGCGTTCACTTCCTCGAGGCTTGCAGGCCGACGTACGGCGACGGCGTGGCCGGACAAGGACAGATCCCGCAGGGCCCTCTCCACGGCCTCCAGGTGTTCGCTGACGTCCCCCTGGACCGCCGTCACGCCGACCTTCACACGTTACCCATCATCGCCGTCGTATAAGGCCACACCCGGGGCTCCCGGCGGGATGAAGGTCAGGACTCGGGGCGGCCCCGACCTCGGCCCAGGCGATCCCGCAACACCCGGGCGAGAAGCGTCCGAGGATCCTCTCCCAGGAGGCGAGAGGCGACTCCGTTGAGGACGAGCCGTTCCCCATGCGCGGGCTCCAGGAGGGGGCGCCGGACGGCGTCTCCGAGAGGCGCTCCGGGTAGCACGGCCTCCCCCTGCATCGACTTCATGAGGGCATCGAGCCGTCGCTCGTCCAGGGCCACGACCTCGAAGGGGGCCTGCGTGTAGAGGGGCCGCGGACGATTCGGGCCGAGGATGGAGATGAGAACCTTGTCATGTCGAGGAACGAGTTCGGTGTTCTGTTCGAGAGCTCGGGCGTTGATGCCCACTTCCCCCTCCGCGAGCTCCTCCGATCGTCCCCCGAACGGGGCGACGTAGCGGTGTCGGAGGGTCTCAAAGGGGAAGGGAAGCTCCCCACGATGCACGCCGAAGCGACCGCCCGGCATTCCAGTCCACCTGCCTCCGGTGGGTCCGTCCCTTCGCTATTTGAATCCTCGGAGGCCATTCTTCCGCCTGAGAACCAGGGGCGGGCGAGTCATCGGTCCGGACCGATCCGGACGTCGGGTGGGAGACGGTGCACCAGCCTGGGGATCGGATCGTCGATCTCCAGTTCCTCGCCGGCGAGCAGGCGCTCGGCCCAGGGAATCCACTTCGCAATCTCTTGGAGGAAGTTCGCCAACTCAACCCCTCGATGTTCGGGCCGGTACGGTTCCAGCATCTGTCGGCCGGCCTGAAGGAGGTCCCACATCCCCTGGTAGGTGCCCTTCTTGAAGTGAACGAACGCGGCGGCAACCTTGATTAGGCCTTGGAGGAACGGCTTATCCTCGCCCTCCTCCAGGAGCCAGACGTCCTCGAGGACCTCATGCGTCTCGAAGAAGTGACCCGCGTTGTAGAGCTCCGCCCCTTCCCGTAAGGCCCGATGGATCCGGATCC
>JBHIBW010000012.1:0-18778 GCA_046759265.1 Thermoplasmata archaeon | reverse complement strand
TACAACACCGAAGAGGAGGCCGACCGCCTGGCCGTGGCGCTGGAACGGGTCAAGGAGGTCTTTCGGCTGTGAGCTATGAGATGTATCAGGAGGCCATCCTGGACCACTACCAAAACCCGCGGAACAAGGGGGACCTGGACCCCGCGGACATTTGGGCCCGCGAGGACAACCCCCTTTGCGGCGATGAGATTGCCCTCTTTCTCCGGCTCAACGACGACCGCGTCGTGGAAGACGTGAAGTTTCAAGGCCAGGGGTGCGCCATCAGCCAGGCCTCGGCTTCCATGCTCACCGTCAAGCTCAAGGGGAAGACCTTGGAGGAGATCCTCGCCATCGATGAGGACGCCGTCCTGCAGACCCTGGGCATCCCCATCAGCCACGCCCGCCTCAAGTGCGCCCTCCTCTCCTTGAGCACCCTCCGCATCGGACTCCAGGGCTACCAAGAGGACGGCGCGTAAGTGCAACGCAGCGTGTCGGGATCCCTAGGCCGCAGGCTCGAGAACGCACCGATTGTGACCCTGATCGGGAACACGCCCCTGGTCCCGCTGAATGCGGAGGCTTGGGATCTTGAAGACGTGACGGTTCGCGCCAAGGCGGAGTGGTTCAATCCCGGTGGCAGCGTGAAGGATCGGCCTGCGCTGTGGATGATTCGCGCAGCGCTCGCCGAGGGAGCCTACCGGGAAGGGATGACCCTCCTCGACGCGACGTCCGGAAACATGGGGATTGCCCTGGCCATGCTGGGAGCTGCGCTGGACATTCCCACCAAGCTCGTCCTCCCGTCCAACGTCAGCCGAACGCGGCAGAACATCCTTCGATCATTCGGGGCGACACTCGTCCTGAGTGACCCACTGGCCGGGACGGACGGCGCGCAGCGGGTCGCGCGCCGGATCTATGACGAAGACCCGGAGACCTACCTCTACGTGGATCAATACAACACCCCGGCGAACCGGACCGCCCACTACGAGAGCACGGGACCGGAGATCCTCGACCAGACCGGGGGGCAGGTGAGCCACTTCGTCGCGGGGGTGGGGACGGCCGGAACCCTCATGGGCGCGGGGGGCCGCCTGAAGGAGGCGGATGCCTCCATCCGGATCGTGGGGTTTCAACCGGCGGAACCCCTCCATGGCATCGAAGGACTCAAACACATGGAGACGTCCCTCCGACCGGGCATCTTCGACCCCTCCATCCAGGACGAGGCTTTGTTCGTGAAGACGGAAGAGGCGCAGCGGGTCGCGCGTCTCCTGGCCGAGCGTGAGGGCCTCTTGGTGGGCACCTCCTCGGGAGCGGCCCTTGCCGCCGCGCTCCGGGTCGCGAAGGATCTCCAGGAGGGCACGATCGTCACCGTCTTCCCCGACGCGGGGGAGCGGTATCTCGACGAGCGGTACTGGGAGGAGGGATAGATGCTCGAGGTACCCGAGAGCCTGCTCGAAGAGCTCCGGCGACACGCTCGCGAGGGTTACCCCTCCGAGGTGTGCGGCCTTCTCCTGGGCCTTGATGGAGAGGTTCGGCAGGTCACGGCGACGCGGAGGGCCACCAATCTGCGGGCCGGTACGACCCGCGACCGGTACGAGATCGACCCGCAGGACATCGTCGACGGGGATCGGGACGCTCGGGGTCGAGATCTCGAGATCTTGGGCTTCTACCACTCGCACCCCGACCATCCCGCGGCCCCCTCCCAGTACGACGCCGACCGGGCGTGGCCGTGGTACTCCTACGTCATCCTCGCAACCTCGGCCGAGGGACCCGGTGAGGCAACCGCGTGGCGCCGAGCGGAGACGGGGATGGTGGAGGAGCCCTTGAGGTTTATTAGTCCAGACAAAGGTAAGAAGGATTGAGCATGGGCAAGCCTAGTGTGACCATTCGGATCCCCACGCCGCTGCGGCAGTACGTCGAGGATCACGAGAGCCTAGCAATAGAGGGTGAGACGGTCCAGGAACTCTTGGATGGGCTCGTCGATCGATACGGACCGCTGAAGCGGTACCTCATGGGGGATGATGGGAAACTGCGGAACTTCGTGAACGTGTACGTAAACGACCAGGACATCCGATACCTGGAGCATGAGTCCACCACGGTGGATCGAGGGGATACCGTCCTCATCGTCCCCAGCGTCGCCGGGGGGGCCCTTCCCAACGTGACGCTGGGCCCCCGCCCTCCGGTCCGTCAGGGCCTCACCCAGCAGGAGATCAAGCGGTACAGCCGCCACCTGATTCTCCCTGAGGTGGGCCTGGAAGGGCAAGAGAAGCTCCGTGCCTCCAGCGCCCTGATCGTCGGCGTGGGCGGCCTGGGCGCCCCGCTCGGAATGTATCTGGCGGCAGCCGGTGTCGGACGCCTTGGTTTGGTCGACTTCGACGCGGTAGAGGAGAGCAACCTCCAGCGCCAGGTCCTGTTTGGCACGGACGACCTGACGCGGCCCAAACTCCAGGCGGCCCAGGAGAGGTTGAAGGGCCTCAACCCGGGCGTGGAGGTGGAGACCCATGAGGTTCGGCTCAGCAGCGAGAACGCGCTCGACATCCTCGCGGATTACGACGTCATCATCGACGGAACGGACAACTTTCCCACCCGGTACCTCGTGAACGACGCCAGCGTCATTCTGGGGAAGCCGAACGTCTACGGCAGCATCTTCCGGTTCGAGGGGCAGGTCTCCGTCTTCGATGCCGCCCGAGGTCCTTGTTACCGGTGTCTCTACCCCGAACCTCCGCCTCCAGGTCTCGTCCCGAGTTGCGCGGAGGGCGGTGTCCTCGGCGTCCTGCCCGGCGTGGTTGGCAGCCTGCAGGCCACGGAGGCGTTGAAGGTTCTGCTAGGGAAGGGGGATGCGCTCATCGGCCGACTCCTTCTCTTCGACGCAATGAAAATGGACTTCCAGGAGCTAAAGCTGCGGAAGGACCCGGGCTGTCCAGTGTGTGGGGAAGATCCCACCGTCACCGAGCTGATCGATTACCAGGCGTTCTGCGGGTTGGGCGAGGAGGATGCCTTGGACAGCGCGTTCCAGGTTGACGTGAGCGAGGCCGCCGCGATGATCGAGAAGGGGGACGCGACGCTCCTGGATGTTCGGGAGCCCATGGAGTGGCAGATCGTCCACATCGACGGGGCCAAGCTCATGCCCGTGGGGGAGGTCCCGTACAAGGTCGGGGAGCTCAGCACGGCGGACAACATCATCGTCCACTGCCACACCGGAGCTCGCAGCGCCCGCGTCACGCAGTTCCTCCGCGACTTGGGGTTCCAACGGGTCTGGAACATGGCCGGGGGCATTGACGCATGGGCGGCGCAGGTCGATCCCACCCTCACGCGATATTGAGGCGGGACCGCCGTCGGCTCGCGCGGGAGCGCGACGATGGTTAAGCGCGTCCTGTTCATCTGCGTGGGCAACGGTTTTCGGAGCCAAATGGCCGAGGGGTTCGCGCGCCACCACGCCCCACGGGGGGTCCTGGTGCGCAGCGGGGGCGTTAAGCCGGCCGCCGAGGTCAGCCCTGCGGCCGTTCGGCTGATGTGGGAGCGAGAGATCGACATCTCCCGACACACGCCCAAGGAGGTCGACATGGCCTTTGCCAGCCAGGCGGACCGCATCGTCACCATGGGCTGCAGCCCCGAGGAGGCATGTCCGGCGGACGTCCTGGACCGGGCCGAGGAATGGTCCCTGCCCGACCCGGGAGGGATGGGGGAGACGGAGGCGAGAGCCCTTCGTGACGAGATCGAAACCCGAACGCGGGCCCTCCTGGAAGCGCTCTAGGACGGGCATAAGCAACCTTTTTTCTTTCGCGATCCCTTTTCGGTCGGGGACGCGAATGACCTCGGAGAACGCAACGCAGCTCGTCGACTTGTGCAAGGACTTCGTGCTGGCCATGCTCCGGACCGAGGAAGCCGTCTCTCGCATGAATGAAGACCTCACGAAGGAGGAAATGAGGGACGCGCTGGGAGAGGTCCTCGACTGGATTCAGAGGACCGACGAGATCCCGGAGAACTCCTTCACGAGGGAGCTTGCGCGAGAGATCATCGGCCAGCTATCGAGCGTCGTGGCGCTGAAGGACTACGAGGGCTCGGCCGACCGCTACATCGCCTAGAGGTGGGCCCGTGGCCGGAGTGCTCCTCCTGGATCCGTCCGTCGCGGGCATTAGCGGGAACATGCTCCTCGGGAGCCTGCTGGACCTGGGAGCCGACCGAGCGGCGCTGGATCCCCTCATTGAGACGGTCTCGCAGGGCGTGGGCCAGCCCGTAGGCCTCGAGGCAAAGCGCGTTCGCCGGGCGGGCCTGCGTGCCCAGTGGGCCGATTGGTCCCTGCCGAAGGACGAGGAAGCGCGGTCGGGGGCCGAATTCCTGGCCACCCTCAAGGAGACCGCCAAGGGTCTGACCCTCACGGACCAGGCCCGTGAGGTGGCGCTCCGGGCGGGGAGCATTCTCGTGGAGGGCGAGGCGGAGGTTCACGGACGAGACGCCGAGACCACCCGTTTCCACGAACTGGGGTCCCTTGATACCCTACTGGACCTGCTGGGCACCGTCGTCCTTCTGGACGACCTGGACCTCTTGGACGGACAGACCCAGATCGTCTCCACGCCCGTCGCGGCCGGAAGTGGACCGGTACAGACCCGGCACGGCCGCCTCCCGGTCCCTCCTCCCGTGACCGCCGCGATCCTCGCGGCCTACGCGATCCCGTTTCACCTCACGTCGACGGGCGGTGAACTGGCGACGCCCACGGGGGTAGCTCTCCTGGCGGCCCTGGCGGACAGCTTCGACTCGGCGTTCACGGTGAGGCCCGAGGCCATCGGGTACGGGGCCGGAGGCCGGGAAATCTCGGGATTCCCCAACGTGCTTCGTGCGCTGCTGGGGAGGACTGGCCCGCCCGGAGAGGAGGTCATCTCCGTCCTAGAGACCAACCTGGACGACGTGACGGGGGAGGTCCTGGGCCATCTCGCCCAGCGGCTGACGGAGGCGGGCGTGTTGGACTTTCACTTGGTTCCCACCGTGACCAAGAAGAACCGTCCGGGCCACCTGCTCCAGGTCTTCAGCCCACCCGGGCGGGAGGATCGTCTCGTCGGCCTGATTCAGCGGGAGACCGGGACCCTCGGCGTCCGGGTAAACTATACCCAGCGCCGCATGGTGCTTGAGCGAGAGGTCGAGACGCTCGAAGTGCCCGCCCTCGACGGAGCGAAGATTCGGTTCAAGGTCGCGCGCGACGCAGACGGTGAGGTCCTGACTGTCAAACCTGAGTATGAGGATGTCCGAGAGGCGGCGGAAGCCCTCGGGATTCCCCTCCGAGAGGCGACCCAGCAGGCGGAGGCGGCGGGGCAGCGCCTCAAGCGAAAAGGTTGAAACCTTCGGCGCCCGTGATTCCCCCCTCATGGAACCCGTGGCCTGCCCGACCATCAAGCGGAAGGACCTGGCCATTTTTCTCCAGAACCTCGACCCGCTTCCCCGTCCGAAGGACGACCTGGAGCAGTATCCGGTCCCCGCCGAGGTCGCCGCCGAGGTCCTCTTCCGAGCCTATGGCCATCGAGACGTCTGGCAACGCGAAGTAGCCGACCTGGGCTGCGGGAACGGCGTCCTTGCGGTCGGCGCGGCGCACCTGGATGCCTCCCGAGTCGTGGCCTTGGATCTGGACGAGGAGGCCCTGGCGGTCGCCCGGAGCAATGCGGCAAGCCACGGATTGAGGGTCGCGTTTGCTCGAGGGGACGTCCGAGGCTTCAACGAGACGGTGGATACCGTCTTCATGAACCCCCCCTTCGGCGGCCAACGGAAGCACGCCGACCGGCCGTTCCTCCAAGCCGCGATTCGGGCCGCACCCGTGGTGTACACGTTCCATCACGCCTCCACCGACGCGTTCGTCGAGCGAGAAGTGAACCGGCTTGGCGCCGTGGTGCAAGACCGGAGAACGTATATGTTCCCGCTTCCCCATTCCCAACCGTACCATCGAGAACACGTCAGCGAGGTCGAGGTCGCGCAGTATCGGATCGTGAAGGCGGTTTCATGAAAGCGAAAGTGGTGTTTCCAGGTCAGCGAGTGGCGGTGGTCGAAGAGTACATCGCCGGCGAAGGAACGTACGAGTCGGAGGGGGACATTTACGCCTCGCAGATGGGGGAGCTCAACCTGGACCCGCAGGAACGCGTTGCCCGGGTACGGGGCTTCAATCCGCCCCTCGAGCTCAAGGTGGGGGACATCGTCCTCGCCACCGTGCAGAACAGCCGCCCGAGCATGGTCATCGTCGAGGTCGAGGCCGTGGAGGGAAACGAGCGGAGCGTGACTGGGCGGACGGAAGGCACGATCCACATCTCGAAGATCTCTGACCAGTACACCGAGGATGTGAAGCGGGAGATGCGCATCTCGGACCTGGTCCGGGCCCGGGTGGTGCAGGTTGAGCCCTCACTCCAGCTCACAACCAACGAACCGTCGTTGGGGGTGGTCCGGGGTCTCTGCACGCGCGATCGACGTCCCATGGTGAAGCAGGGTCGCCAGTTGTACTGCGAGTTGTGCGAGCGGACCGAACCCCGTAAGGTTTCCACCGTCTACGATTCCGTTGTGGGCTGGAGAAAGGGTTAAAGCAGGGCCTCACATAGGTCGAAATCGCAGGGGAATTCTCCATGGAGAAGAGCAGGGACGAACTTATGGCGGAAGTGCAGCGGCTGCGGGAGGAGATCGCCCAGCTTCGAGAGATGGTCGGCGCCCTGTTTGGCGTGGTCTTCGAAGACATGGGGGACGAAGAGGGACCCGAGGAATTCCCCACCCGAGACGACCTCTCGATGTACAATTGATCGGGTCTCTGGTTCGGCACGGTCGGGGAGCTCTCTGCTCCAATCGACCGAGCGGATTGAGTCGCCTTTAGGAAACTTGTGGGATCTGCCCTTCGAGGATGGTCGCAAGGCGGGCGGCGTCCAGGTTGCCCCCGGACACGACACAGACGATCTGTTCCCCTTCGACCCCTCCGGTCAAGGCCGCCGCCACGGACGTCGCACCTGCTCCTTCGACGACAATTCGGTGGCGCTCCAAGAGAAGGCGAATGGTCGCGACGACTTCCTCTAACGGGACCACGACGGAAGCCGTGAGCAATTCGCGCGCGAGGGGCCACATGGCAGGATACACGAAGGGATGGCCGATGCCGTCAACGAAGCTCGGGACCCGCACGACGCTCTGAGGGGAGCCCGCGGCCAGGGACGCCGAGAGGGGTGCGGCCGTTTCCACCTCCGAGGCGTATGCCCGCACCTCGCCATCTTGGGCCGAGAGTGCGGATGCGATCCCAACGCTCAGCCCTCCCCCGCCGTAAGGGATTACTACGGCGTCGACTTGGGGCAGGTCCTCGAGGATCTCGAGGCCGATCGTCCCGTTCCCCGCCATGACATCGGGATCGGCGAAGGGGTGGATGAAGTGACCTCGAATGCCGGAGTACTCCCCTGACTCCGCGACCCGAAACGTCTCCTCCGCCGACACGGGGACGATCTCGGCCCCCATCCGCTTCAGGGCGGTGAGTTTGGTCGGAGGCGCGTCCTCTGGGACCAGGACACTGCAGGGGAGGCCTGCGTAGCGGGCGTACCACGCGAGACCCTGGGCCATGTTCCCCGCGCTCACGGTCCAGACGCGCTCCGCCAACCCCTCGGCACGCGCCTTGAGCACGGCGTTCCCCGCACCTCGCATCTTGAAGGACCCGACCGGCTGGAGGTTCTCCAGCTTGAGGTACACGTCGGCCGGCGGGTCCTCCAGGTTGAGGCGGATCAGGGGCGTCCGGACGGCCGTCTCCGCGATTCGATCGCGGGCGGCTCGAATCTCCGTCAGAGGAATGGGTCTTGGCCCGCTCATGGGAGGCACCGTACCTCGGAGCATCCCATAAAGGGACGCAAGCGCCACGCGCGGGCATCTTTAAGGCCGTCCCGCCTTCGCCGAGGCAGCGAAGGGGCATGCCAGACGTTCCTCCCCCGGTTGGGCTTGTGACGATCGTTGGACTCGGGGCGGTCGGGTCTGTCGCCGCGGAGGGACTCGCCCTCCGGGGGGTCCCGCATCTTAGGCTCGTCGACAGGGACATCGTCGACGCCTCAAACCTGGAGCGCCCGTCGCTCTTTGAGGAGGGGGACATCGGTAAGCCGAAGGCCTCCGCGGCCCACGCTCGTCTGCGGACCCTCACCCCCGACGTTCGAACCGAGGCTCGGGTGAAGGATGTCCATCCAGGGACGGTTCAGGAGCTTGTCGAACATTCGGATTTGATCGTGGACGGGACAGACAACCTGGCGACCCGCTATGTCCTCAACGAGGCCTGCATTCCCCTCGGCATCCCCTTCCTTTACGGCGCAGCCCGAGGTGCCTTCGGGATGGTGAGTCCCCTTCGCCCCCCCGAGACGCCTTGTTTCCGATGTCTGCTCCCGCCCCCCGCCAGCCTGGACCGTGCGGGGCCCTGCGCGACCGGAGACGCCCGGGTCGCGCCCCAGGTGGGTCGCCTTCTCGCGTCCCACGCTCTTCGCTTCCTTGCCGACGGGTCGATCTATCCTGGACTCTTCCTCCTGCGATCCGGAGATCCCGCCGTCGAACGACGGGAGGTGTCGCCCCGTCCCGGTTGTGTGGCGTGCCAGGAGGGGGCCCAGGAGTTCCTGGCCGCGTCCGACGGACCCACGGTCGCCCAGCTCTGCGGGGAGGACGCGATGTCGATCGACCCCGGCCGAGAGGGGACGATTCGACTCCCGGAGTTGGCCACCCGCCTTGCCCCCTTCGCCCGCGTCCGTCTGACCCCCTACCTGCTGTCACTCGAGATTCCGCCGTACGGCCTCTCCATCTTCCCCGATGGCCGGGCGATCGTCCGAGGGGTCCGTTCCCCCCAGGCCGCCCAGGCCCTGTACCAACGATACGTAGGGCCTTAGCCCTCCAGCCAAGCGTTATATGGCTCCGTCGTGCTCATTCAGGTCGATGGAAGCGCCCCAAGGGACCCTCCTCCTTAGCGGCGGAATCGACAGCCCGGTCGCCGGTCATCTCATGGCGAGCCAGGGCGCCGAGGTCTTTGCCCTTCACTGCTCCCTGGAGCCGTTCACCGACAGCGCGCCAGAGGTGAAGTCGAAGACACTCGCGCGGACCCTCGGCTTCTCTGGCTTCTACGTCGCGCACCTGGGGGACGCCCTGGCCGAAATCGCGCGGAAGGCCCGGCGGCGGTACTACTTCGTCCTGTCCAAACGGCTGATGTTTCGCGTGGCGGAGACCTTGGCCCACCGGCTGGGGGCGAGCTTCCTCCTGACGGGGGAGAGCCTGGGCCAGGTGTCGAGCCAGACTCTCTGGAACCTGCGGGCCATCGAGGCCGCCGTCGACCTCCCGGTGATCCGGCCCCTGATCGGGTGGGACAAAGTCGACATCGTGCGTGAGGCCGAAGCGATCGGCTCCTACCCCATCTCGGTGGGGCCGGAGGTCTGCGACGTCCTGGGTCCCGCCCATCCGACCACCCGTGCCAAGCTTGAGGTCGTCGAGGCCGAGGAGGCGAGGCTCCCGTACGAGGAGCTCCTGGAGGGCTCGGTGGCCACCCTCAGTCGGGCAGAACTCACGCGAGCGCCCGTGGCGGAAGCTAAATAGACGCCCGGCGATGGATGGGGCGCTCTCATGAGCTACTTCATGATGCGACCCTGTCGAACCACCGCGGCCTACGTGGCCACCCTCAGGAAACACCTCGTCCTGAACCTGGCGGAGGCTCGCGACGCGTTGGCTGAGGATGGCTACCGCATCACGGACTGCGGGGTGCTGCTCCTGATCCACGATCGGCCCGAGAGGACCCTGTACAAGACCGGGCGGATCCTCGTCAAGGGGGGCGAGGAGCCCGACGCACGACGGGCCGTGGAGGAAATCTACGACCGACTTGAAATCACAGAACGATTGGCGGCCTAGCTCGCACGAGGGGGCCCTGTGAAGCTCGTTCTCGACACGTCCGCGATCCTCTCCGGCATGGACTTCGCGGGGGAGGTGTACGTTCCGTCCAGCGTGCTGCGGGAGGCCCGCAAGGAGGGGTTGGACCCCCGTTTGGAAGCCGTCCTTGAGACGAAGAGTCGGGTCTTTGAGCCCCGAGACCGCGAGTTGCAGCGGGTGTCTCGAGCCTCGCAGGAGACGGGAGACGACACGAGTCTCTCACAGACGGATCACGAGGTCCTCGCGTTGGCCCTCCAATTGGAGGCGGCCGTCGTCACCGACGACTACGCCATTCAGAACGTCGCCGAGCGACTGGGCCTTCAGTACCAGCCGGCCTTGCTTCCCGGCATCCGCAGGACGGAGGAGTGGTCCTTCCGTTGCCGGGGTTGTGGCCGATACTGGCAACAGACGTTCGAAGCTTGCCCGGTCTGTGGCGCGGAGGTCCGACGCTCTCGAGCTCGCACCTAGGTCCCGAACCGACGGCGACGCATCTGGTACGAGCGGATGGCGCGCAGGAAGTCAATCTTCCGGAACCCCGGCCAGAAGACGTCGGCAAAGTAGAGCTCGCTGTACGCGAGCTGCCACAACAGGAAGTTGCTGACGCGTTCCTCCCCCGAGGTTCGCAGGATCAGGTCGGGGTCGGGCAGGTCCCCCGTGTAGAGCAGCCTGGAGAAGACCCCCTCGTCGATCTCGTCCAGGGAGACACGGCCCTCCACGGCGTCCTCCACGAGATGGCGAATGGCGTCGAGGATTTCCTCCCGTCCGCCGTAGGCGACCGCGAGGTTGAAGAGGTAGGAGTCGTAGTCGGCCGTCCGTTCCTCCGCGTACTGGATCGCCTCCTGCACCAGCGGCGGAAGCCGCTCGGTCTGCCCCAGCACGCGGATGCGAATCCGATTCTGGTGGACCCGCTTGTCATCCCCCGCGCGACGGAAGTTCTTCGCGAAGAGGCTCATCAGGTCATCCAGTTCGCCGTCGTCGCGGTTGAGGTTCTCCGTGGAGAACGCGTACACCGTGAGGATTCGGATGTTCAGGTCCATGCACCACTCCAGGACCTCCTCCAGCTTCTCCCGGCCCCGCTCATGGCCATCGGCCGAGCTCAAGCCGACCTCTTCGGCAAACCGCCGGTTCCCGTCCATGATGATGGCCAGGTGGTGGGGAACTGGCCCCTCGAGGACCTCCCGCTGGAGCTTCTTCTCGTAGGCCTGGTAGGCTGCTTCGGAAATGACGCGGGCAATCTCTGCCGCCATGGCCAGTACGCTCAAGCCAGGGGTCCGACTTTAGGTTTGCGATAGGAGCTCGTACGACTGGCCGGGACGGAGGATGATGACCTCGCTGCCCGTCGCCTCGGAGACCATGCTCTGGAACGCCTCGGGGTCTTGCTCGATCATAGGAAAGGTGTTGTAATGCATCGGGATGACGCGGTCGACGCCGAGGAGTCCCGTGGCCTTGGTGGCCTCCCGGAGGCCCATCGTGTAGAAGTCGCCGATGGGGAGCAGCGCCAGGTCGGGCTGGTACAGTTCCCCGATGAGGGCCATGTCCCCAAAAACCCCCGTGTCGCCCGCGTGGTACACACGGGCTCCGGCGTCGATGACGAAGCCCGCGGGACTTCCCCCCGCTTCCACCTTCCCGTCTCCTACGAAGCAAGAGGAGTGGACGGCGGGGGTCATTGTGATCCGGGTGCTCCCCACGGTGGTCGAGCCGCCCACGTTCATCCCCACGGCCTCCGCACCTTGGGCCTCCGCGACCACCGAGATCTCGTAGATGGCCACAAGAGGGACCTCCAACCGCGTGGCAACGGCCACGGCGTCCCCGACGTGATCGCCGTGGGCGTGTGTGACGCACACCATGTCGCAATCGACCTCCTCGGCCGCGAGGGCCGCCGCCGGGTTCCCTGTCAAAAAGGGATCCACGAGGACACGATCGGCCCCTGCGAGGAGGAAGGCCGCGTGCCCGAGCCAAGTGACCTCCATGGCCTCCACCGGGTTCCTGCAAGAGGGGGGTGCCTTTACCCTTTTTCCCGTCCGGACCGCGGCCTCCCAACGGGCTTCGGAGAGGGAGACTGGCCTCCTAACGCTTTAATAAACTTTGGGCCAATAAGAAACCTGGAAACATCGAGATGGACCACGAGACCTACAACGAACTCTACATGAGCCTGGAGACCCGACCGGACCTGGAGCGGTTGGTCCGGACGTCCTCGTACGACGAGGAGCTCCTCACGGTCATCTACACGCAACGCGTCGTCCGCGACGCGACGAAGCGGTTTTACAAGGTGAAACGGAACAGCCGAAAACTCCGGCAACAGTGGAGGCAGGGGACGACCTTCGTCGAACTCGCCCGTCGGCGAAATTTCCCCCCCATCCTGGTCGCCCTCCTAGTGATGGGGGAGGAGGGCGTCTCTCGCAAGGCGTTCTGGAAGATGGTCAAGGACCTGGACCGTGTGCGTGAAAATCGACTCCGGAGGGAGTTGAAGGCGGCGAGCGAAGAAGACCTAATCTATTCCCCCGCAGGGACCGAGCGTCAGTATCAACGGGGCGCTTGGGGGGAGGCCAGGCTGTGGGAGTGGCTGGAGGCCCAAGGCATCCCGTTCCGCAAAGAGGCAGAGCTCCGAAACAGCTACGACAAGACACCGGACGCCCTCCTGCAGGAACCCTTCGAGTTTGACGGACGGACCGTCCGGTGGATCGAGAGCAAGGCCAGCTTTGGGGACCCCTACGAAATCAAGCGCCACGTCCGCCGGCAGCTCCGCCCCTACGTGGATCTCTTCGGAGAAGGCGTGGTCGTCTATTGGTTCGGGTTCGTGGACGACGTGGACCTCCGCATTCCGGACGGCGTCCTGATCACGGACGAGCGCCCGTTTTCTTCGGGGGGCTAGGGCGGGTCCTAGGAGACGCGTTGTCCGGCTGGATACGGGCTGGCCAATGCTAAAATACGCGGTCCCGCATGATTCACCCCTTGGCAGAGGAAGGAGAAGGCGAATACATTCGTAGTCGCCTCCCCAACAAGCGCAAGGGGGAGATGTTTGGGATCGCGGACCAGCTGCTCGGCGCCTCCCACATCCGAGTTGCGTCCGCCGACGGCGTGTCCCGGCTCGCCCGGATTCCGGGCAAGCTGCGGAAGCGGATGTGGATCCGGGAGGGCGACTTGGTCATTGTGAAGCCCTGGGATTTCCAACCCGAGAAGGCGGACATCGTCTATCGCTACCTGAAAACGGAAGCGACCTATCTCAGCCGGAAGGGCGTAATCCCGGAGAGCGTGGACATCTTCTAACGGACGGCGGTCGGAGGATGGAGGCCACACTCCGGCAGCTTGAGAATCAGATCGAGGCCTGGCGAAAGCGGGTCAAGGACGAAAACGAACGCAAGACTTACGACGAAGTCTTCGACCGCGCGACGCTCCTCGTCCTCCAGCGTCTCATCAGCCAGAGGGTCATCGAGACCCTGGACTACCCCGTGGCGACGGGGAAGGAGGGCAACGTCTTCCGGGCGACAAGCCGCGGCGGAGGCCTCGCGGTCAAGATCTACCGCATCTCCACCTCGACCTTTCGAGCCCTCTCCCGATACATCGAGGGGGATCCGCGATTCCTTCGCGTCGGCGGCAGCCGGCGGAAGCTGATCTTCGCCTGGGCGACCAAGGAATTCAAAAACCTGACTCGGATGCGTCAGTATCGGGTCCGGGTTCCGCGCCCGGTCGTCGTCCGCGACAACGTCCTGGTGATGGGGTACCTGGGGAGCAAGATCCGGCCCGCCCCCGAGCTGCGGCACGTGCGCGTCGACGACCCAGAGCGCCTGCTCCACCTCCTTCTGCTGGATCTGAAACGACTGCATCGGGCCGGCCTGGTCCACGGAGATCTGAGCGAATACAATCTGCTCTTCTGGCGGGGCCTCCCCTACATCATCGACGTGGGCCAGGCGGTTCCGTTGGCGCATCCGCGGGCGGAAGAGTGGTTCCGACGGGACATGAAGAACCTCTCGCGGTACCTTCGGGGACTGGGGTTGGACATCACCGAAGACGAGCTGGGCCGCTGGGCTAGGGGGGCGTAGCGTGCTCTACACCCGCATTCCCATGGACCGGCTTGGGGTGCTCATTGGGCCCGAGGGTCGGACGAAGAAGGCCTTGGAGGAGTTGACCGGCGTGCGGCTGGACGTCGATTCCAAGACGGGGGAGGTCACCATCGACGAGTCGAAGAGCGAGGATCCTTCCCTCGGCCTCCGGGTCAAGGACGTCGTAACCGCCATTGCCCGGGGCTTCTCGGAAGCCCGAGCCCTGAAGCTCCTGGAGGACGACACGAACCTCCGGATCTACTCGGTGAAGGACTACGCGGACAAGCGACCTCGTCGGCTCCAGCTGAAGGGCCGAGTCATCGGGGCCCAAGGCAGGACCCGTTCGCTCATCGAGGAGTTAACGGGCGCGTACGTGTCCGTCTACGGCCTCACGGTCTCCCTTATCGGGCGAGCCTTCCCGTTGGACGTGGCCTGCCGGGCGGTCGAGATGCTCCTCCGGGGCAGCGAGCACGCCGCCGTCTACCGGTATCTGGAGGGCATGCGACCCGCCCTACGCGAGGAAGAGAAGGCATTTTAGCCTCGGCCAAGCCTTTTTACTGCCCTCCTCCATCGACTCACGGCCCGGGGTGGCCATGGAGAGGTTTGTCTACAGCTTCCAGGAGGGCGTCGGGCAGGACAAGGCTACCCTCGGAGGCAAGGGGTACGGCCTGGCCGAGATGACGGGCCTCGGCCTCCCCGTCCCTCCCGGGTTCACCATCACGACGGCCGCGTGCCGGGCCTACCTAACGTCTCAGGACCTTCCGACCGGGTTGAAGGAGGAGGTGGAGAGGAACCTCCAGGCACTCGAAGAGGCGACCGGCCGGCGGTTCGGGGACCCCCGGAATCCCCTCCTGGTCTCCGTCCGTTCGGGCGGGGCGGTTTCCATGCCAGGCATGATGGACACGGTCCTCAACCTCGGGTTGAACGACGAGACGGTTCAGGGTCTTGCCCGTCAGACGGGCAACGAGTCCTTCGCCCTGAACAGCTACCGCCGCCTCCTCTCCATGTACGGAGACACTGTCGCGGGAATCCATCGGTCCCGTTTCGAAGAGCGCCTGGGGAAAGTGAAGGAGGCCGCGAGGGTGACGGACGACACCGAGCTCGATGCTGTGGGATGGAAGAAGGTCACCGAGGCGTACCTCGCGGTCTTCGATGCCGAGGGGCGCCGGTTTCCGCAGGAGCCCTCCGACCAGCTCTGGGAGGCGATCGCCGCGGTCTTCCGCTCCTGGAACAGCGACCGGGCGGTGAGGTACCGCGCAGAGAGTGGCATCTCTGAAGACGCGGGCACCGCAGTCAACGTCCAGATCATGGTCTTTGGCAACCGCGGGGAGGGCAGCGGCACCGGTGTGGCCTTCACCCGCGACCCGGCGACCGGGGATCGCGAACTCTACGGGGAGTATCTCCTGAACGCCCAGGGGGAAGACGTGGTCGCAGGGATTCGAACGCCTCAGCCGATCCGACGACTCCAGGAGGAGATGCCCGGGGTGTATGCCGAGCTCTCCCAGACCGCCGAACGTTTAGAGAACCACTTCCGAGACATCCAGGACATCGAGTTCACCATCGAAGAGGGTCGGTTCTTCATGCTCCAGACCCGCACGGGCCAACGCTCGGCAGCGGCCGCGGTGAAAGTGGCCGTGGATCTGGCGGACGAAGGCCTCATCTCTCCCGAGGAGGCCGTCAGCCGTGTGACGCCCGAAGAAGTGGAGCGCCTCCTCCACCGCCAGATCGATCCGGGGGCCGAAGTGGAGGTCCTCGCGACAGGTCTGAACGCGTCGCCCGGTGCCGCCGTGGGTTCCGTGGTCTTCGACCCGGACGAGGCTGAAGAGGCGGCGTCGGCAGGAGACCCGGTCATCCTCGTCCGCCTGGAAACGACGCCTGACGATATCCATGGCATCATTGCCGCTCAGGGGGTCCTCACCGGTCGCGGGGGCCGGACCTCTCATGCGGCGATCGTTACGCGAGGGATGGGCAAGCCCTGCGTCGCCGGGTGCGAGGCCCTAAGCATCGATTACGCAGCCAAGACCTTCGCGGTGGGAAGCCGGGTTGTCCACGAGGGAGACGTTCTCACCATCGACGGCACGACTGGACGCGTGGTCCTCGGCGAAGCGCCCCTCATCGAACCGGAACTGACTGAGGAGTTCCGAACCCTCTTGGTGATGGCCGACGGCTTGCGTCGCCTCGGCGTTCGAGCCAACGCCGACACCCCCGAGGACGCGACCCGGGCCCGGGAGCTAGGGGCCGAGGGCATCGGGCTCTGCCGTACGGAACACATGTTCATGGAGGCCGACCGGCTCCCGGTCATGCAGGAAATGATCCTGGCGACCTCTCGGGAGGAGCGTCTTCAGGCCCTCAACCAGCTCCTGCCTCACCAGAGGGAGGACTTCCTCGAGATCCTCAGGGCGATGGAGGGGCTGCCGGTCACCATTCGCCTGCTGGACCCGCCCCTGCACGAATTCCTCCCCCGATTCGAGGACCTGCTTGTGGAGGTCACGGAGCTGCGTCAGAAAGGAGGACACGACCAAGACCTGCGGGCCAAAGAGGCCTTGCTTGAGCGGGTGGCCGCCCTGCGGGAAGCGAATCCCATGCTCGGACTCCGGGGGTGTCGGCTCGGCCTCCTGTACCCGGAGATCAACGAGATGCAAGTTCGCGCCATTCTGGAGGCGGCCTCCGACCTGCAGGACCAGGGGATCGAAGTCCTTCCGGAGATTATGATTCCCCTCGTCGGTCATCCCAACGAACTGAACCGTGTGAAAGAAGACCTGGATCGGGTTGCCCGCGAGGTGGTGGAAGAGAAGGACGCCGAGGTCTCCTACGCCTTCGGAACCATGATCGAGGTTCCCCGCGGGGCCCTAGCCGCCGACGAGATCGCGGAGGACGCGGAGTTCTTCTCCTTCGGAACGAACGACCTGACCCAGACCACGTACGGGTTCAGTCGAGACGACGCCGAAGGAAAATTCCTGGCCCACTACCTCGAGGAGAAGATCCTTGAGGAGAATCCCTTTGAGGTCCTCGACGCGAAGGGCGTGGGAGAGCTGATGCGGATTGCGGTCGAGAAGGGCCGAGCCACACGCCCGGGCTTGAAGGTCGGCATCTGCGGAGAGCACGGGGGGGAGCCGCAGAGCATCGCGCTCTGTCATCAACTCGGCTTGGACTACGTCTCCTGCTCGCCCTTCCGGGTTCCCGTGGCTCGCCTCGCCGCGGCCCACGCTGCGCTGGCGGAGGTTACCGTGCCGTGATCGACATCGCGGCCCAGATCGGGTTCTCCGCTGTCCCCGTCTTCCTGGTGCTCATCCTCTTCGCCTTTCTCCCGCCCATCATCTTCGTCATCTGGTTCCGGAATGCGGAGCGGTACGAGCGAGAGCCCTGGAACCAGGTGTTCCGAGCCTTCGTATGGGGTGCCTTCCTCGGCGTCATCATCGCCGTCATCCTGAGCGCCATCCTTGCCTCAATCCTGCTGGGAGCCGGAACCTTCCTGCTACGCCACGTTCACGTCGGCCTCGTGGAGGCCCTGGACGCCCAGCTGAACCTGGGTCTCCTCGTCCTCCTCGTCGTCGTGGCGCCCGTCACCGAGGAGTTTGCCAAGGGGCTCGGAGTCTTCCGGGTCCAGAACCACATCAACGAGGTCGAGGATGGGGTCGTCTACGGCACCGCCGCCGGGCTTGGGTTTGCTGCGACCGAGAACGTGGTGTTTGGGGTGGTCGCCTTTGCCGCGGCCGGGTTGGAGGCCTCACTCGTTCTCATCGGCGTCCGAAGCTTCTCCTCGGCGTTCCTCCACGCCGCGGCGACCGGGACCTTCGGGTACGGCTTCGCCGCCAGCAGGCTTGTGCCGGGCAAGTCACTGCTGCCGTTTTACCTCCTGGCTGTCCTCATGCACGGCATCTACAACTTCTTCGCCGGCGTGGGCGAGATCTTCGTACGCGACATCGGGGAGGCCGCGGCCTTCATTGGTCTCATCGCGGCCGTCGCCTTGGCCCTGATCGCCATTAGCCTCGCCCGCTCGACGATCGCCCGATACGACCGGCCTGTACGGCCCTCTGCGTAGGGATCCTATGGGTTGGGTGGAGACATCGGCCGGAAGGGTTCGGGTCGGGAAGATCCTCGGACTGGTTCGAAACTACCGCGGGCACGCCCGGGAGAGCGGGACCGAACCGCCGGCCGAGCCGGTGTACTTCCTCAAACCCACGACGGCTCTTCTGCCCAACGGAGGACGCCTTGTTGTCCCGGGGGATGTGGGAATCCTGGAGGCCGAGGCAGAACTGGCCTTCGTCATCGGGACAACGACCAAGGCAGTGTCCCCGAACAAGGCCGATGCGTCCATCCTCGGATATTGCGCCTTCCTGGACATCACGGCGAGGGACCTGCAGCGGGAGGCCATCCAAGGAGGGTTGCCGTGGACGCTCGCGAAGGGGATGGACGGCTTCGCTCCCATCTCGCCCCTCCGTCCCAGGCCGGAGGTCACGGACCCGCATGCGCTGGAGATCCGCCTCGACGTGAATGGGGAGGAGGCGCAACGGGGCTCGACGGCCGAGATGGTCCACCGGATCCCGCAGATCGTGGCCTCCATCTCGTCTCGCCTCACCCTGGAGGTGGGGGACGTCATCGCGACCGGGACCCCAGCCGGTGTCCCGAAGATCACTCCGGGCGACCGACTCGACCTTCGTATCCCCACGGTGGGTCGGCTCCAGGTCACCGTGGAGGCGGCTGGTTCCGTCTGAGGGCTCAGCGTTCGATCTCGAGGAGATCCAGGCAGTCGAAGCAGTAGCCCTGCCTTCGGTCGTTGGGAAGAAGAATGAGCCTGGCGCCGCACCGACGGCAATAACCTACGCGGTCCTCAGTATCCTCGAACCGCCTCGCGTCCCTCCGCAGCTCAAATGCGATGGCTCGGCCCC
>JBHIBW010000011.1:0-19308 GCA_046759265.1 Thermoplasmata archaeon | reverse complement strand
CAACCCGCAGCTCGTGGCCGGACAGGTCCACGGGGGCGTCCTGCAGGGAATGGGACAGGCCCTCTGGGAGGAGGCCCGGTACGACGAGGCCGGAAACCTGCTCACCGCCGGCCTGCCAGACTACGCAGTCCCGACCGCGGTGGAGAGCCCGGTCATCGAGAGCGTGCGCCACGTCACCCCTTCTCCCCGCAACCCCCTAGGCGCGAAGGGAGTCGGGGAAGCGGGGACGATTGGCGCCGCTCCCGCGGTGGTAAACGCGGTCATCGACGCCCTCGCCCCTCACGGCGTGGTGCACCTGGACATGCCGCTGACCTCCGACCGAGTCTGGGCGGCGATTCATGAACCGCCTGGCGCATAGATCTGGGGCGTCGCCCCAGGACGGAGGACCCGACGACCCCTCACCGGCGCCGAGGACCGGCTTGGGCCGAACCACTGGGAGAAGGCCTTCATCTCGACGAACGCCGATGGCGGCACGAGGAGGTCGATGTAGGGCAAGGCCCGTCTCATCCCGGCCACGTCGGGGTGGAATTCGTCCCGCTCGGCGTACGGGTTCACCCAGAGGAGGAGGGCGGCCCGACGGGCCAACGAGGCCATCTGCCTCTCGAGGAGATCAAGCCGGCCCACATCCCAACCGTCGCTGAGAATCAGCAGGACCGTCCTTCGATCCAAGGTCAAGCCGTGATCGCGCTGAAAGTCCGCGAGACATCGTCCGATCTGCGTGCCACCTCCGGCCCGCTGCAATTTTTCCTGGACGAGGCGTGCGGCATCCCGATAGGACCGACCCCGCAGCTCAGAAGTCAGGGGCTGGAGTTCGGTGCTGAAGGCGAACAGGCGGGTGGAGGGACTCGCTCCGAGCAACCCGTACACGATGGCCAGGAGCAGGGGCCCATGCCCCTCCATGCTCCCGCTCACGTCCCAGAGGATCACCAACCGGGTCCGCTGCAGCTTCCTTCCCTGCCGGCGAACAGCGAGCAGCTCGGCCCCCGAACGGAGGCTTCCCCGGATCGTCCGGGGGAAATCGATGTCTCCTTTTCGACGTGGAACCCGCCGACGCCCCTCGACCGTGGCAGCCCATCGACGAAAGCGCCGGGCTACGCGTCTTACGCTGCTGAGCTGGCTTCGACTTATCAACTCCGCCTTGCGCTGTCCGGGCGGGGCGTTGGGACTATAGATCAGGAGGCGAAGCTGGTCGGCCCGCGTTCGCTGCTCCTCTCCCAATCGGTACGCAGTCGTCCCCCAAGCCTCCCCGACGTTGTCCGGGGGGAGGGTAACGGGAAGTCGCGGGTACGAGGGGGGCGGAGCTGGCGGTTCCGACCCCGCCGCACTCGACCAATACGCCTCAAACGCCGCATCGAACGCGGGGATATCCGCGTGCCGTTTGACGAGGGTGGTTCGGGACGCGAGGTGGAACTCTCCCCTCTGCAGGGGGTCCACGTGTTCGAGAGCCTTTGCCAGGTCCAACTCTTCGCCTAGTCCGACGGCGATGCCCCGGGTCCGTAGGAAGGGGAAGAAACCCGCTACACGATCGGCGAAACGGCCAGGTCGGTCCATTCGTTCCCCTCAGGGCTCGAGGAGCACGTCGATCCTTCCCTCCAGGTAGCGGAGGTCCTCCACTTCTTTCGCGATGAACCCCAGGGTCTCCCGCATCGTGTCCCCATCCACATGCTCCACGTCGAGAGCGAGGAGAGCCGCAACCCAATCCAGCGTCTCCGAGATGCCGGGTTTCTTCAGGATCTCCTCCTCGGTCCGCACGCGCTGGACGAAGGTCAGGACCTGCTCGGCAAGGCTCTCGCCGAGTTCGGGGACCCGGCGACGAAGGATGGCCCTCTCCTTCTCCAAGGAGGGGTAGTCGATGTACAGGTACAGGCAGCGGCGCTTGAGGGCGTCGCTCAGCTCCCGGGTCCGGTTCGAGGTGATGACGACGAAGGGAATCCGATCGGCGCGGTAGGTGCCGATCTCAGGGATCGTAACCTGGAACTCCGAGAGGAACTCCAAGAGGAGGCCTTCGAACTCCTCGTCGGCCCGATCGATCTCGTCGATGAGGAGCGTGGGGGGCCGCGGGCCGTCGTGGTTGAGCGCCTGGAGGAGCGGGCGTCGAAGGAGAAACTTCTCGGAGAAGATCTCCGCCTCCAAGTCCGCCGGACTCTTCTCCTTCTCCTGCAGCCGAATCGCCAGCAGTTGCTTGGGATAGTTCCATTCGTAGAGGGTGGCCTCCGCGTCCAGGCCCTCATAGCATTGGAGCCGGATGAGATCCGTATCCAGAGCCTCAGAGAGGGCCCTTGCGATGTCCGTCTTGCCACACCCGGGCTCGCCCTCCACCAGAAGCGGTTTCCCAAGCTTCAACGAGAGATACACGGCCATCGCGACGGCACGGTCGGCGACGTACTCGCGCCCTTCAAACGCCGCTGCGACGTCTTCCGGTCTGCCGAAAGCTGCTTCGTCGGTCATGCGCCGATCCACTCGCGATCCCATCGATTCCCATGCGCCCATCGGATGAAAGTCCTTGCCCCTAGTCACCCGGAGCTCGAGGAAGCCCCTCAGGACGCCGGGGTCTCCAACGAGACGGGTTCGGCCCCACTCAGTCTGCGCCGGGGGAAGTCCGTGATGTAGGCGCCATAGTAGGGGACCCGCTCCGCCACGACACGACGGAAGGCCTCTCGGATCTCTTCCTCCGACCTGCCTCGAACGGCGAGGAGGTCGTCGTTCCGGTTGAGGCACCCCTTGAGTTTCCCGTCGTGCGTCAGCCGGATCCGGTGACAGTTCTCGCAGAAGGACTGGTTGTAGACGGGGTCCACGATCTCAACCCGGGCCCCTTTCAGGCAATAGATGCGGCGCCCGTGGGCGTGTCGGATGTCAATCCGATCCGCCTGGTCTGCCAACCACGCGGCGACCCCGTCGATGTCAACCATCCAATCCTCGTGACCCGTGAGCTCGGGCATGTACTGGATGAGTTGCAGGACGAGGCCTCCTCGGCCCTTCTCGACGTACTCGAGCATCTGCGGGATGTGCGGAAGGGTGTACTTCATGACGACCATGTTGAGCTTGACCGGGGTCAGCCCGACCTCCAGGGCCCGCGCAATCCCCTTCATCACGGGATGGATGTCCGCTCCCCGAACCGCCTTGAACACCCCGGCATGGACGCTGTCGATGGAGATGTTCACCCGGTCCAGCCCCGCCTCCCGGAGCGCCGTGGCTCGGGGAGCGAGCATGGAACCGTTCGTGGTCAGGGAGACGTTCGGGATGTGCTTCGCGCCCCGGACCACGATCTCCTCCAAGTCAGGGCGCACGAGGGCCTCCCCGCCCGTAAGATGGAGACTGGTGAAGCCGAACCCCTTCGCGATGCGGACAATTCGTTCAATTTCCTCGGGTGCCAGCTCCTCGTCGTGGGGATCTCCCGGACGCTTGATGGCTCCCAGGCCCTCGTTGTGGCAGTAGATGCAGGAGAAGTTGCACCGCCTCGTCACCGAGACCCGGAGGTCCGTGGCCTCCCGGCCGAAACGGTCAACGAGGACCATGACGAGGATAGTCGGCGCCCCAGTAAGAATTTAACGGGTTCTCCCCCGCGTGGACCCCGAAGGCGGGATACAAATAGCCCGAGAGGGTAGCCGCCGTCCTTGGGGGAGGTGGCAAAGGGCTGGGCCGTCGCGTTCAATCGGAACGAGGTGGCTGGAGCGTTCGGTGACATCGGGACCGACCTTCCTCTCATCCTCGCCCTCATCGCGATTAACGGCCTTGACGCCACAAGCGCGTTCGTGATGTTTGGTGTGTTCCAGGTTCTCTCCGCGCTTCGGTACGGCCTTCCCATGCCCGTCCAGCCTCTGAAGGCCATGGCCGCGATCATGATCGCGACGGCTGCCCGTCCAGAGCTGCTGTTCGGCGGCGGCCTGGTGGTCGGCGCGACCATCGGCATTCTCGGATTGACGGGTGCCATCACCCGCATTCACGCGCTCCTCCCCGGTGGGGTGGTCCGTGGAATCCAGCTCGGCCTTGGCCTGACACTCATGCTCGTGGCTTTCGGTTTCATCTTGGGCGATCCGGCAGCCCCCCTGACCGCCCGGGTTCCTGGGATGATTGCCGCCTTCGTCGGAATTCTTGTCATTCTCTTCCTCGGACGGAGCACCCGCTTCCCTCCGGCCCTCCTGCTGATCATCGGTGGAATCGGCTTGGCGGCTTTCCAGGGCCTGGACTTTGGTGCCTTGGCCGCGGGCGTCGGCTTCCGGCTCCCGGTTCTCTATCTTCCACAGTTCCTCGCCGACCTGGTCCCGGGCGCCCAGGAACTCAGCCTCGAGGACATCGGGGAGGGGGGACTCGTCCTGGCACTCCCCCAGATTCCCCTGTCCATCGCCAACTCCATTATCGCCACGGCCTTCCTGATTCGGGACTACTTCCCGAAACGGACTGAGATCACTCCCCGACGCATCTCCTTCACCTACGCGGCCATGAACTTGGTGGGCCCGTGGTTTGGGGCCGTCCCGGCCTGTCATGGCTCGGGCGGCCTGGCCGGCCACCACAGGTTTGGCGCGCGTACCGGCGGCTCTGTGATCATTTACGGGGCCATTTTCCTGGTCCTGGGTCTCTTCTTCGGCGGCGTTATCTTTGAGGCGGTCAAGGTCTTTCCCTTCCCCATTCTAGGGGCGCTCCTCCTTTTCGAAGGATTCGCGCTGGCGAAGCTCATCACGAAGGTTAAGGACAGCCGACCGGACTTCCTCGTCGCCCTGCTCGTGGGGGTGCTCGCCATCGCCCTGCCCTTTGGGTTTGTCGTCGGCATCCTCGGTGGCACCGCCGCATACTACCTCCTGGTCCGGAAGCAGATATTCCTGTGACCGGACGGGAGTCAAAGCCTTAAGGCACCCTCCGGCTACTCTCCTAGCCTCCCCTGGCCGAGGCATCTAACCATGAGCATGGACGAGCACAAGGCCCGGGCCCCGAAACACCTCTCGGTCGGGGTCATCACCGCGAGCAACACGCGGACAGAGGAGACCGATGACTCCGGCCGATACGCCCAGGAGGCGCTCCGCGACGCGGGCCACGAGGTGGCCTTCTATGCCGTGGTCAAGGACGACGGCTGGGAGATCCGGGAGGCCCTGGACGCAGCTCTCCCCCAGTCCTCGGTCGTCATCTTAAGCGGGGGCACAGGCCTCTCCCCCACGGACGTCACGATCGAGACCGTGGCCCCCCTCTTCGAGAAGGAACTCGACGGGTTTGGGGAGCTCTTTCGGTCCCTGAGCTACCAGGACATCGGGACCGCCGCGATCATGAGCCGGGCCACGGCCGGGGTCGTCGAGGGGACCCTCGTGGTCTGCCTGCCGGGATCTCCGAAGGCCGTGCGCCTCGCGTTGGAAGAGATTCTCCTGGCGGAGCTGGGTCACATCGTCGAGCAGCTCACCGCGGGCCCCCACGGCCACGGATAATCCATCGGAAACTCGCGCTCAGCTCGACGACTCTTCCTGTTGCGCGAAGAGCCCCTCGACGCACGTGAAGAACTCCTGGACCTTCTTGTCGGCCGTGGACTCGATCACACGGGACCCGACGGTCGCGAGCTTGCCCACCAACCGGGCCTCCGCGTTCCAGCGCATCTCCGTGCCCCGGACCGTCTTGATCAACACGATGGTGGAGTCCACGTCCACCGCGCTGCCTCGACCCCTTCCGTGGGCCTGAAGTCGGGCGCGGACCGGCCTCTCTTGCTCCACGATCCGCACCTCGAAGTCGAACTTCCCTTTGATGAACGAGACCCCCGCCTTCACGATCGCCCGGAAGTGGGTGGGGTCGTACACCTCCAGGAGCTGCAGGTCGGGCATGCAGGGCGCCAGACCTCGCGGGTCGATGAACGCGTCCCACACCCTCTCTACCGGCGCCTCCACGGCAAACGTGCCCTGAAACTCCATCGTTCTCCCCTCCGGCCAGGGGAGCTCATCAGGCCACCGCAACCTGGCTCGACTCCCCTGCGAATTGGGATGCCAAGGCCGGGCCGGTATATACCTGCGTTCTCAGCGGCGACCGGCGGTCCTTCCATCCAACGACCTTTTTCCACCTGGGAGTTGAACCTATCCGGTCCTCGGTTGAGTCTATCCGAGGCCAAGTGGAGGTTATCAATTAATATTCTGTAGATAGTATAAATATACTGCTGTGAATCCTATCCTCATGTCCCGAAAAGTGTTCGGAAATGGGCCTGCGAAGACGACCGCCTCGAAGCCCCAGACGGGCCACGCGGGTGCTCCCCAAGGAATTGGCTTGGTCCACCTGCAGCCGGTGACGACGGCCGGAGTCGACGCTCGGCGCCTGTACTAGGCAGGGTCCGCCCCGGAAGGTGAAGGCTAGGTCGTGGCGGCCTTCGGCGCCTTGCTCTTGCTCCCCTTCCCCGGAAGGCGCCGGCCGTACTTGGTCGCCACGATCTCCGCCATGATGCTCAAGGCGAGTTCTCCGGGGGTCGTGGCCCCCATGTCAATCCCGATCGGCGTCCTCAACCGCTGGAGGAACTCCTGGTCCACGCCCAGATCCGCCAGCTCCTTCATGTCGTGGGCGATCCGATCGCGACTGGCCAGCAGGCCGACGTACCGGACCGGGGCCTCGGCGAGGGCCGCCAGGACGGGGATGTCCCGGCCCCCTTTCGTCAGGACGACCACCGAGTCCCTCTCGCCCCACTCGAACTCCTTCATGTCGTAGTCGGCCTCCTCGATGAGGACATCGGGCTGGCTTTCGAGGACGGGCCTGTGGTCAATGACCACGACCTCCATGTCCAGAAGCTTCCCCAGGTCGACGAGGTGGTTCTCCAGTGGGTCACGGCCCCCCTCGGCTACCAGGATAAGCCGGTCCGGCGGCAGGTACGGTTCCACGTAAATTTCCATCACTCCTCCACAGTTCGTTTCGACATGGATCTCATCGCGTGTCTGGCTTCGGACCGTCCCCCGCACGGCGGTCTCCACGTCCTCGAGGAAGACCTTAATGAGCCGAGGCTGCCCCGTCTCCATCGTCTCCATGGCGACCTGCACGATGGGGCCATCGGGACAAGCCCCGCCCAGGGTTCCGAAGGCCACCTCCCCATCCCCGGAGATGATCATCTTGAACCCGGGCTTGCCGAGGGACGAGCCCTCGACGCCGACGACGGTGGCCACGGAGAAGGGCGTCCGGGCCGCCACCAGGCGGCCCATGTTCCGGGCGAAGCCGTACTCGTCCATGAGCCGCATTTCTAGGGACGGCCTCGGCTTAACCCTTTCTTCTGGACCGGGGGGACTCAGAACCAAGGAAGGGCCCTGGAAAGTGTTTTATCCACACCCTGGTTACCCGGGGCTTACGGGGGACGAGTCGTGATTCCGCCTCAATTCGAATATTTTGCGCCCTCTTCGGTCGACGAGGCCGTCGAGCTGTTGGAACGGTATGATGGCGAGGCCAAGGTCCTCGCCGGAGGAATGAGCCTGATTCCCATTCTCAAGCTGCGCTTGGCGGAGCCCGCGGCCCTGGTGGACATCGGCCGGATCGAGGGCCTCTCGTACATCCGGGAAGAGGATGGATGGCTCCGCATCGGAGCGGGGACGGTGGTGAGCGACCTGCACGACTCCGATCTAGTACAGGAGAAGTATCCCATCTTCCACGACTCGACCTCGGTTATCGCCGACCCCGTGGTGGACAACATGGGCACGGTGGGCGGAAACCTCGCCCACGCGGATCCGGCCAACGACCTGCCGGCGGTCGCCCTCGTCCTGGGGGCCCAGGTAGTGGCCAAGGGATCGAACGGGTCCCGCACGATTCCGGCGCGGGAGTTCTTTGTCGATACCTTCGAAACGGCCCTGGAGGACAACGAGATCCTCACGGAAATTCAGGTGCCGACCCCTCAGGCGCGACAGGGAAGTGCCTACATGAAGATCGAGAAGCGGGCGGGGGACTTCTCCATCGCCGCGGTGGCGGCGAACCTCGTCCTGAATGGGGACGGGACCGTGAAGGGCGCCTGGATCGGCCTCACGAACGCCGGACCGACCCCGTTCCTGGCGGAGGAGGCCTCGAACCACTTGGCTGGGGGGAGCGCCGACGAGGCCTCCATCGCCCGCGCCGCCGAGCTGGCGGAGGAGGCAGCCGATCCCGTCTCGGACCTCAGGGGACCCGCGGAGTACAAGCGGGCCATGGTGGGCGTCCTCACGCGCCGGACGCTGGGGAAAGCCCTCGAACGAGCGGGGGGTGGATAACATGGCCGTCGCGGAGCCGCAGGCCAGGGACAACGGGGCCCCTCCGACCTACCCCATCACGGTCTTGGTGAACGGGACCGAATATGAAGCCACGGTCGAGGGCCGGACCCTCCTCGTCCACCTCATCCGAGACACGCTGGGCCTCACAGGCACCCACATCGGCTGCGATACGACCAGCTGTGGGGCCTGCACCGTCCTCCTCGACGGGCGTGCCGTCAGGTCGTGCACGGTTCTGGCCGTGCAAGCAGACGCCCGCGAGGTGCAGACGGTGGAAGGATTGGAAGGAGACGCGCTCCACCCCATCCAGGAGGGCTTCATGGAAGAGCATGGCCTCCAGTGCGGGTTCTGCACGCCGGGCATGATGATGACGTCCGTCGAACTCCTGAAGAAGAATCCGAACCCGACGGAGGATGAAATCCGCCACGGCATCGCGGGCAACCTCTGCCGGTGTACGGGCTACGTGAACATCGTCAAGTCCGTCCAGTTCGCGGCGAAGAAACTCCAAGAGGACGGCCAGGGAGGTGGCGCATGACCGTCGAAGGCGGGATCGGCCAGTCGATCAAACGGAAAGAGGACCCCCGATTCATTCGCGGTCAGGGGAACTACATCGATGACATCGAACTGCCGGGCATGCTTTACCTGGACATCGTGCGGAGCCCCTACGCCCACGCACGCATCACGTCCCTCGACACGACGGAGGCCCTGAAGGTCCCTGGCGTGCTGGCCGTCATCACCGGAAAGGATCTCGAGGCCGCCGGCCTCGCATGGATCCCGACCCTCATGTCGGACCAGCAGATGGTGTTGCCCCTCGATCGGGTCATGTTCCAGGGCCAGGAGGTCGCGGCGGTGGTGGCCGAGAGCCGCTACGCCGCCCGTGACGGTGTCCAGGCCGTGGACGTCGACTACGAGCCTCTGCCTGTCCAGCTTGATCCGAAGGAGGCCATCAAGGACGATGCCGAAGTCCTGCGGCCGGATCGTGAAAACCAGTCGAACCACAACTGGCACTGGGAAGTCGGGGATAAGGAAGGCACGGAGAAGGGGCTCACGGATGCGGACACCGTGGTGTCGGAGGACATCTACCTCCCACGGATCAACGTCTCCTCGATCGAGACGTGCGGCTGCGTGGCGCAGGTCGACAAGATCTCGGGTCAGTTGACCCTGTGGATCACCTCCCAGGCCCCGCATGCCGTTCGGACGGTCTTCGCCCTCGTCACCAAGCTGCCCGAGAATAAGATCCGGCTGATCTCACCGGACATCGGAGGCGGGTTCGGCGGCAAGGTGTACGTCTACCCAGGCTACGTCCTGGCCGTCGTGGCCGCGTTGACCACGGGGCAGCCCGTCAAGTGGATCGAAGACCGATCCGACAACCTCGCGTCCAACGCCTTCGGCCGGGACTATCATATGTCGGTCAAGCTGGGGGCCAAGGATGGCAGGCTCACCGCCCTCCAGGTCGGCGTTCTGCAGGATGAGGGCTACGCGGACACGTGTGCGCAGCCCTCCAAGTACCCCGCCGGGTTCTTCTCCATCATTACGGGGTCCTATCCCTTCGAAAATGCGTTCGTCGAGGTGGATGGGGTCACCACGAACAAGCCTCCGGGAGGCATCGCGTATCGGTGCTCCTTCCGGGTCACCGAAGCGGTTCACGCGATCGAACGGATGGTGGACGTCATGGCCCACAAGCTGGATGTCGACCCGGCCGAGTTCCGGCTGAACAACTTCATTCCGCCGGAGTCCTTCCCGTTCAAGTCGACCTTGGGGTGGGAGTATGACAGCGGGAACTACGCAGGCGCCCTGAAGAAGGCGATGGACATCATTGGCTACGAGGATCTGCGCCGGGAGCAGCTGGAGAAGCGAGAAAAGGGCGAACTCATGGGCATCGGCATCGCCAGTTTCACGGAGATCGTCGGCGCCGGGCCCTCCAAACACATGGACATCCTCGGACTGAAGATGTTCGACTCCTGTGAGCTCCGAATTCACCCGACAGGGAAGGTCATCGCGCGCTTCGGAACGAAGTCGCAGGGCCAGGGCCATGAGACCACGTATGCCCAGATCCTGGCCGAGGAGCTCGGGATCCCGGCGGCGGACATCGCCATCGAGGAGGGGGACACCGACACGGCCCCCTACGGTCTGGGGACCTACGCCAGTCGAAGCACGCCCACGGCGGGCGCAGCTGCCGCGGTCACCGCCCGCAAGGTGCGGGAGAAGGCGAGCAAGATCGCAGCTCACCTGTTGGAGGCCGCCCCCGACGACGTGGAGTGGGTCGACCACCAGTTCCAGGTGAAGGGCACCCCGGACAAGTCGAAGACCATGGCGGAGGTGGCCTTCGCGGCCTACACGAACTACCCCGAAGGGATGGAGGGCGGTCTGGAGGACGTCACCTACTATGACCCCCCCAACATGACCTACCCCTTCGGGAGCTACATCTGCGTGGTGGACGTCGATAAGGACACGGGCGAGGTCAAGATTCGCCGTTTCGTCGCGGTGGACGACGCGGGCACCATCATCAACCCCATGATCGTGGACGGACAGATCCACGGCGGGTTGACGATGGGCTTCGCAGCCGCCATGCTGGAGGAGATCAACTACGACGAGGACGGCAACATCCAGGGCGGCTCCTTCATGGATTACCTCCTGCCGACGGCGGTGGAGACGCCCCGGTGGGAACTGGACAAGACCACCACGCCTTCGCCCCATCACCCGTTCGGTGCCAAGGGCGTGGGCGAGTCGGCCACAGTGGGAGCCCCTGCAGCCATCGCCAACGCCGTGGTGGACGCGATTGCGCACCTCGGGGTTACCCACCTCGATATTCCCATCACCCCCTGGAAGGTGTGGAACGCGATCCACACCCAGGGAAGCGGTTAATGTCCGTGCCAGGGTGCTCTGCACAGCGGTCCGGAGGTCATGAGTAGGAGGGGGAGATGGAGTTCGAGGGGACGTTCTCCACATCCGCTCGCATCGAGAAAGTCTGGAGCGTCTTCTTCGATCCGCAGGGAATGAAGCCGTGCGTGCCGGACCTGGAGCTCTTGGAGATCTTCGATCCGATGCACCACCGACTCGTGTTCAAGGTGGGCCTCTCGTTCATCAAGGGCAAGTTTGATGTGGATGTCCAGTTGCAGGACGTGACGATGCCGACCCACGCCCGTGTGAAGGCCCATGGGACCGGCCAGGGTAGCGGCGTGGACGTGGATGCGGTCGTGGACCTCGTCGAGACCCCGGGCGGTACCGAGATGCGCTGGAAGGCCAACGCGCACATTGTCGGAAAGCTCGCGAGCGTCGGCTCCCGGTTAATCGACTCCACGGTGGAGAAGCGCATCAACGAGTTCTTTGAGTGCGGTCGGGCCCGCCTCGAGGGCGCGTCCTAAGTCAGGCGAGGAACGACGCGGGGTCCTCGGCGAATCGGGTCTGGCAGCTCTCGGAACAGAAATAGTAGGTTGTTGCCCCGTGTTCAGCGTGGAGGGAGGAACCCGGCTCGACGGTCATGCCACAGACGACATCGACCGCGGTCTCGGGGATCCGGGGGGGCGCCGCACCGCCGCTCTCTTCGGATCCTGACCGACGCCGCACCTCCGTGATCTCCGCGACGATGCTCAGGGCAATCTCCTCCTGGGTCTCGGCCGCCACGTCCAGCCCCGCCGGGTTGTGGAGCCTTGCAAGCGTCTTTTCCTCGAGCCCGCTGGCCCGGAGATTCTCGACGATGACACTCGCCCGCCGCCGGCTCGCGACGAGCCCGACGTAGGGGGCGGCGG
Organism: Thermoplasmata archaeon; assembly: GCA_046759265.1. Lineage (GTDB taxonomy): Archaea > Thermoplasmatota > Thermoplasmata > RBG-16-68-12 > JAJISG01 > JAJISK01. The sequence continues at coordinate 7,385 of JBHIBW010000011.1, read as the reverse complement.
ACGCCAGAAGCTGATGGAGGGCCGTCTCGTCGTATCGCCCCATGGAGGCGACCACGGCATACGTCGACGGCGTGGCGTGTTCGCCCAAGGTGTCAACGTCGCCGAGGACCAGATCCGCATCCGGCTGCCGCTGCTCAGTCGCCCCGAGGGCCGCGATCGTGACCCGATACCCCAAGAGGCGTCCCAACACCGTGAGCGCCTGGCCGAGCGGGGACTCCCCGACGATGAGGAGATGGGGCGGGGGGCGTTGAGGATCCAAGAAGATCTCCATCTCCCCACCGCTCTCACACACCATAGGGTGTTGGGTGACGTCTTCGCGCGGTGGCAGGAGGGTCGGGTCGGGGGAGAAGCCGATGAGCCGGGGAGCGCCTTCCTCCAAGGCTGCTAGGGCCTCGGCGATGACGATGGATTGGGAGCAGGCTCCTCCGATCCAGCCGGTCATCCCGCCACCCTGGCGAATGACGGCCTTGAAGCCCGGCTTTCCGGATGTAGGACGAACGGCCCGCACCACGGTCGCGAGAACGAAGCGCTCGCCCTGACGACGCAGTTCCTCTGCCAGGTCCTCCGGGTCGTCGGCGATCGAGCGACCAAAGTGGGAGGGGCCCCGCCTCACGAGAGGGAGGTGGCCCTCTCCCTCCTGGTGGAGCTCCAGTGCGAGCGTCTCGAGTGCCTCGCCCGCCTCCAGCTCCTGGGTTACGCGGGTCAGTTGGTCTTCCGTGTCGATGTCGAGCAAGACGCCCGGATCGGACACGGGAACCTCGACGATCTCTCCCTTGTAGTCGCCGAAGATGCTGCGGCATCCGCGATCGCCGGTGATCTCCTCCACGTCGTCGAAGACGGAACGATCGAGGAGGACCGGGTTGCCGCGGACGCCCTGGAACGTCGGAATGAGGATGGGCGCGTGGGTGGCCCTCCACTCCTCGCTGATGGCATCCAAGGTCTCGGGCTGGAGAAAGGGCTGGTCGGCCAGGACGACAAAAGAACTTTCCGCCTCAGCTGAGAGGGCGTGAATGCCTGCGCGGATGGAGGTGCTCAGCCCCTCGGGATAACGTTCGTTGACGACGACCTTCGCGCCATCGAGGGGCACCTCCTCGAGGACGCGGTCCGCGTGGCTTCCCAAGACAAGGACGACCTCCTCCGCCCCGGACCCCCGGACGGCCCCGAGGACACGCTCGAGGAGTCGCCTCCCGTCGACTTCCAACAGCGGTTTTGGACGCCCCATCCGCGAGGAGGTCCCAGCAGCCAGGACCACGGCGGAGATCATGGGCCGATCCACCCTGCGGTCTTTCGGTGCACTCGCCCCTGTACCTAGCTTGCCTTGATTGTTAAACCTTGCACACTCACGGCTCACCTCATCTGGTGAATCTCTGTGGTGAATCGGTCCCCCAGGCAGTTCGAGCAACAAACGTCTTAGACTTGCGAGGGCATGACAGGCGGGGATTGCGGAAGTGGTTGGAAGTGACGGAAGCTGCCACGCCGATTGAACGCGTCATGGATCGACGCTGGTTCCTGCTGATGTTAGCTGGGATTGTGGTTGCCCTTGTCGGAACCCTGCTGGCCGCCTACACCAACTTCCTTATCGTTCCTACGGGCAGTTTTCAGTCAAGTTGTGATCGCATTCTGGTCCGCAACCTTCTGACCGTAAGCTCGATCATCGTCAGAAGTGGAACTTACTTACTCATCATCGGCATGTTTGGAGCGGCCGCCCTCACTCCCAGGATGGATGCCTGGGTCAGAGCTGCGCTGTTCCTCGGTGGTGCCCTGGTGTTCGGGGGCGGATTCTTCCCCTTCCCCTTCCTGTTTTATCCGTCGGTTGTGGCCTGCTAGAGCTGGGGCAGAACGGGGGGAGTCTTGGCCTTAATTATGACACTCGTGATTTTTGTCCTCGACGTCTTAAATAGGTCTCAGAGGGGAGCTTTCAGGCGATTTATGAAGCGAAAGAGTGAGAAAACAATGGTCGACGTCAAGGACGGGGTGAGCCTCGTCCACCTCAACGTCGGATCGGGCTATCTCACCTACATCGACGAGGACGAGCAGGAGTCGCCCACGGTCAAGAATGTGGTCCTCGCGGCGAAGAAGTCGGAAGAGGATTGAGGCCGCGCGCGCCTTCGCATCTCAGCCTACGCCTCATCGCCTCCCTCAGGCGGCCAGGTCACGACCCGAGACTCGGCCAGCCTATCGATTTCGAGGTCCGAATAGCCTGTCTCGCCGAGAATTTCCCGAGTGTGTTCTCCCTTCAGCGGAGGCGGACGCGGCGCGTCGGGCGTCCAGGCGGAGGTGTGGACAGGTGAGCGGAGCTGAGTTACTGCGCCGAGCGTGCGGTGCTGCATCTGCTCGACCAGTCCACGATGTGTCACCTGGGGGTCCTCAAAGACCTCGCGCAAGTTCTGGACCGGGGCCGCAGGCACGCCCTCCGCCTCCATTCTGGTCAGCCAGTACTCCCGTCCCCGCTCCTGGAACCGTTGCACCAGCCGTCTGACGAGGGCGTCCCGATGCGTCACCCGGAGTTCGTTGGTGGCGTAGTCGGGTTCCTCGGCGAGTTCCCCCTCTCCTAGGGCCCGACATAGGCCCCGCCAGAACGCATCGTTCGCGGCTGCGACGACGATCGGATCATCCGCGGTGGGAAAGGCCTGGTACGGGACGATGTGGGGGTGGGCTGACCCGAGCTTTCCGGGCGGCTCGCCCTCTAGGAAGAAGGCCTGGGCCATGTACGTGAGCCAGGAGACGTGGCCGTCGAGGATGGAGATGTCGAGGTAGGCCCCCTCCTGTGTCTGGGCCCGTCTCCAGAGCGCGGCGAGGATCGCGAGCGCCGCATGGAGGCCCGCTCCGATGTCAGCGATGGCAACCCCCACGCGCACGGGAGGTCGACCCTCCTCCCCCGTGATGCTCATGAAACCTCCCAGGGCCTGGAGGATGATGTCGAAGGACGCCCGATCCCGGTAGGGGCCGTCCTGTCCGTACCCACTGATCGAGCAATAGACTATGTCTTCTTTCCACTCCCTGACCTGCTCGTAGCCGATCCCAAGCCGATCGGCTACCCCCGGTCGGAAGTTCTCGAGGACCACGTCGGACTGCCCGGCCAGTCGCCGAAGGATCCGGAGCCCCCCCTCCTTACGGAGGTCAAGGCACAGACTGCGTTTGTTTCGATTGAGACTGAGGTAGTAGCCGCTCTCGCCCCCGCGGAAGGGCGGCCCCCAGGACCGCGTTACATCCCCCTCCGGAGGCTCGGCCTTGATGACCTCGGCGCCCAGGTCCCCCAGGACCATGGAGCAGAACGGTCCCGCCAGGACGCGCGACAAGTCGAGGACTCGGATGCCCGCAAGTGGACTCATAAACGCGCCAATCCCCGGCCCGAGATAAAGGCCGCCGCCGATTCGGACCGCGTCACCCGAAGGGCTGCCCCTTCGTCTCCGGACCGAACACTCCGGCGATGACCCCACCAACGAACATTAGAAGGGCCACCGACGTGAGGGGCCAGACGACCCCTCCGGTTGAGACGAGGAGGGCGGCAAAGACCAGCGGCGCCAGGATCGCGGTCACCTTCCCTACGCCCTCGGCCACCCCGAACCCCGTGGCCCGGTATTGCGTCGGGAAGAGTTCGGCCGTGTAGGGGTACACGGCACCCCAAGCGCCCAGGTTGAAGAAGCTCACGAACACCAGACCGAGGATGAGGGTCCAGAAGTCCCCTGCCGTGGCGAAAATATAGCCGCTGATGCCGCCGAGCGTGAGGAAGAGGGCGAGGGTCCGTTTTCGTCCCCAGCGGTCCACGAGGATCATGGAGGCAAAGTACCCGGGGAACTGGGCGAGAGCGGACACGATAAGGAAGTACGCCAGGACGTCCGGGTTCGAGAAGTCGACCACGCCGAACGCGGCCAGAACAGGCGGGAGCCAGAGAAACAGGCCGTAGTAGCTGAAGTTGAGGGCGATCCAGACGCCGATCGTGACCGCGGTTCGGCGCAGCAGCCTCCCCTGAAACAGCGCGCGAACCGGGGCGCGGGGGATGGCCGGCTCCCTCCGAAGATCGATGGCGCTCACGCTGGCCCCGGCCCGCTGCAGGACCTCGGCCGCCTCCTCCAGTCGTCCTTGGCGCGCCAGGTAGTATGGACTCTCGGGCACCCGTCGGCGGAAGACATAGGCGATGAAGGCGGGGAAGGCCGCGGCGAGGAAGAGGAGCCTCCACATCCCATCCAGCTGGATGATGAAGAGGTACCAGAAGCCGATGGCCAGGAGGAACCCGACGGGCCAGAAGAAGTCCAGGAGGACCATGTAGCGGCCCCGGCTCTGCGGTGGAAGGAACTCCGACAGGATGGGGGGATCGATGACGAGCATCCCGCCGAGCCCGATCCCGGCGAGGAGCCGGAAGGCGAACAGGCTTCCCGTGTTGAAGGAGAGGGCGGTCAGCGCGGTGAAGATGGAGTACACCACAACGCTGATCTGGAACAGGTTCCGGCGCCCCAGTCGATCGGAGGCCCGGCCCAACGAGAGGCTCCCCAGGAACGATCCCAAGAGGGTGGCGGACACGATGGCTCCATACTGGAGGGCGTCGGTCGGGGTGAAGGTGGCCAGATCAAAGATCCCGAACTCCGCTCCGATGGCGGGCAGCACGAGGCCGATCAGGATGATTTCGAAGGCGACGAAGGTCCAGGCGAAACCAGTGATGAGGAAGACTCGTCGATGGAAGGGGGTGAAGCCGGTCCCGCGCAGGACGTCTTCGACCCCTTGGGGTTCGTCGGTCGGGGTGCCGGAAGCCATGGCCGCAGGCGGTGCAGTCGAGCCTCCACAAAGTAGCTAATGATGAAGGCAAAATCATGGACAGGCGAGAAGTCGGCGGCAAGATTTACCGGTCTAAGCGAACGAACCGGCGGGTTCCCCGACGCCTAGCTTTATGGCGTAAGCCCAGCTTCGTCGCTCCGAGGGTAGGCGATGGCTGGCTCGGAGCGGGGGCCGTCCTCAGACTGGGATCGATACGCCCACTACACCCCCTCCAATCCACTCATGCGCTGGCTCTTCCTGGACTTGATGTACCGGGGTTACCGCGACCTGCTGCGACAGGCGACCTTCGACGCCCCCATCTCGGTCCTCGAACTTGGCGCCGGAACGGGCTATACAACCCGTCGGCTCTGCGAGGCGCTCCCGATCCGGAAGATCACCCTGGTCGACTCCAACGCGTCCATGCTCCAGAGGGCGCGGGAGACGCTTGACGGCGTGGATTGCGAGAAGGCCTTCCTTCACGAGGATGTGCTTACGCTTCCCCTGGAGGAGCGATTCGATCTCGTGCACAGCGCGGGCTTGGTAGAACACTTCGAGACGCCCGAGCGGAATCGGCTGCTTCGCGTGCATGCAGACCGGACGCGCCCGGGGGGCTACTGCATCGTATACGCCCCAACGCCCACACGCTCCTACCGTTTCTGGCGGCGGCTGGCGGAAGGGATGAACGTATGGCTCTACACGGACGAGGTCCCGTTGGAGGAGGACCTCCTCGTCCGGGAGGTCCGGGCTGCGGGTCTGGGTGTCATGACTACGAACCACTTCTGGCGAGGTTTCCTCACGGAGGTGGGGGTCATTGCGAAGAAGTTCGGGGTCCCAGGAGCAGACCCCGGTCCGGACGGAGAGGATTTGGAGTGAGCGCGGCCTCGTTTGGCACGGCCCAGGAGTGGCTGGAAGAGTACGGCCTCCTCCTCGTGGTCGATGCACGGTTGCCCAGCGTGACCACCCTGGTCACCGGTGAGCCGATCAAAGGCTCCTGGTGGGGGCATCCGGAGTCCCACGCCATCTTCGCTGTGGTTGAGCGACTTGAGGGGTACCGACTGGCCCTCCAGACGAAACTCGTCTCCGGCAAGGTGACCTTTGTCCACCGCCGGCTCTGGCCGGCCCTTGCAGGCGTGGGCTCCGCCCGAGATCCGTGGCAGGTAGGTGGGCTGTCCCCGGAGGAGCAGCGACTTCTCCGTACGCTCGAAGGGGCAGGATGGCTGCGCACGGATGAACCGGATCGACTGGCTCCGCTCGACCTGAAGACGGTCCGCAAGGCAGCAAAACGGCTGGAGACGCATCTGCTCGTCGTCAGCCGCGAGATCCACACGGAGACGGGAGCCCACGCCCGGCTCCTGGAAACGTGGGAGGCCTGGGCCGAAAGGACGGGGTTTACAGAACCCTGGAGGAGCTCCCCGGATGGCCGACGTGAGTTGGAGAACGTGCTCGCACGGCTAAATCGAGAGTCCGAGGCCGACCGACGCCTGCCCTGGCAGAACGAGTAGGCCGCTCAGTCCTCGCCCAAGACCGGCCGAGCTTTGCCTGGCTCGTCGACCACGAGTCCCAGATCCGTTCGGCCGTGCATGCGGTTGAGCTGGACCATGGAGAGGATGTTCACTCCGGCTTCCCCGAGGCGCTGCGCGACGGAGGCAAGGGCCCCGGGGTTGTCCTGAAGCGTCACCACCAGGAGCTCGACCTCCTCGTAGGTGACGTTGTGGCCCTCGAGCACCTCGCGCGTTGCCTCGAGGTCCGATGTAAGCAGCGTGACCCGGCCCTCACCCCCGGCGGTTTCGGCCCCGGATCCCTCCAGGTTGATGCCGCGCTTCGCCAGGGCGGCGGCCACGTGAGCCAGAGCTCCAGGTGCGTCCTTCAGGGTCAAACGAAATGCGGTTGGCATGGCTCCCCCACCGAGACGCCTTCGGGACCGAGGACCCCGAGAGGCGCCATCCGCATGACGGTTTATCGTTCGATAAAGGTTTCGCGCGTGCCCGAAGCTGTTGGTGCTATTTCCTTCGGCGCAAGAGAAGCGCGACGACGAGAATCACGAGGCCTGCGATGCCCATTACCACGGTGGGTCCAAAGGGGCCGGTCAAACTCAGGGGATTCGTGTCCACGGTGAAGCTCACGGCGACCTCGGCGACCCGGTCCACCCGATCGCTGCAGCTGACGGAGGCCTGGTGTGCCCCGTCCTCCACGTCGCTGAAGGTATGGGTCGCCTCCTCGGGAACCGGGGTGCTTGGTCCTCCGTCCAACTGCACGGCACACCCCGCCACCCCGGCGCCAGCGTCGGTGACGGACCAGGTGAGGGTCACCGCGGAATGCCCGAGGTAAGCACCCGGCGTGGGCTGCAGGATCTGGATGAGGGGTGGGCCCGTGTCGATCAAAACCAGAAGCGGCTGCACATCCTCGACGTTTCCCGCAACGTCCGTCCCAAAGAACGCGACCGTGTGAAGGCCGTCCCCCCGAATCTCGAACGGATCTGCGTACATCCGGACCTCCCCCGCGTCGACCCGAAAGGAGATCGAGGCGACACCGCTGGCGGCGTCGGCGCCTCGCAGTTCGACCGTGACGGGGGCCACATACCAGCCTTCGACCCCGAGGATGCCCTCCACCGAGGCGGTGGTCGCCGGCGGGGT
>JBHIBW010000010.1:0-19708 GCA_046759265.1 Thermoplasmata archaeon | reverse complement strand
AGGGGAGGTTCACCTGTTGCCTCGTACGGGGACGCCACAATGAACGGGAGGAGTGCGCCATCAGAGGGTCGTAGGGCCGTCGCAAGTGCCTCAAGGGAGCCTGGGTATGCCGAGAGAAGCTCTTGGGTGGCACATCTCCCCACGGGCTGACCGATGCTCGTCAGGCCCGCCATCGCCGGGTGATCCGGACTCGTGATGGTGACCTCGCCTGTGCAGCCCTCGCGACCGGCGACCTGGAAGTCACCGACCTGGCTGAGGAAGTCCACCGGGGTGTTCGGGGCCGCCTGGGCGTAGTAGCAGGCCAGGCTCACGTAAAGCCCCGTCTCGGTCCCGCTGAGAGCGAAACTGATCCCGTTGGCGATGAGCTCTCGATCCTCTGTGTTGGGTGCGAACTGGTAGAGCTGAGGCGTGGTCCCGATTACAATCGTTGGTCCTCTGATCACAGGGGACCAGACCGCCTTGTTGTAGTTGGCAGGCTCGAGCATGAGCGTTCCCACGCCGCACTTGGGGTCGCCGAAGACGATGGCGTCAAAGGCGGCAAACTCCGCCTCGGACATGCCTACCCAGGTCTGGGGGTCTGCGACCGTGACTGTGTGGCCGAGATCTGAGGCGATTGTCGCCTCATTGTAGGTCCACTCGGGGGTCAGAATCTGGCCCATGGAAGGGCCGTAAATCAGGATATTCTTGCCGTGTGTCGTGGCTGCAGCGGGGGCGAACAGGACGCCCGCAGCGGAGACCACTACCAGGAGCCCGACAACCATCGCGACGCTTTTCATCTGCATCTTTTCATCACCAACGGGGGGAGGAACGTCAGAGGACGCGGAGAAGGGGTCGAACGGGTGCCCAGGGGGCGGGGAGGAACGCTATTGGTTGCCCGTCACCAGTCCTCATACCCCTGCCCTGGGTTCGGTATTTAAAAGCCGTTCCGCTGCAATTATCACTTAGCGCCTACCCACGCCTGGAAAGCGGGTCCGCGGCACGCCCGGAGGCCGGATTCTGCCTATCCGGGGAGCGCCCTGCGCAGCTCCCGCGCGATGACGAGGCGCTGAATCTCGCTGGTCCCCTCGTAGAGTTCGGTGATCTTGGCGTCCCGGTAGCGCTTCTCAACGGGGTAATCGCGAAGGTACCCGTAGCCGCCGAAGATCTGAATCGCCTCCCGCGACGCGCGGACGGCCAGGTCGGAGGCGAACAGCTTCGCCATCGAGGCGGCCTTGGTGTACGTCTTCCCCCGGTCCCGGAGGTCCGCGGCGTGGTGGATCAGGAGCCGGGCCGCGTCGATCTCCGTCGCCATGTCGGCCAGCTTGAATCGAATCGCCTGGAACTCGGCGATGGGCTGGTCGAACTGGTGCCGCTCTTGGGCGTAGTCGCGGGCGGCCTCGAAGGAACCCCGGGCGATGCCCAAGGCCTGCGACGCGATGCCGATGCGGCCCCCGTCCAAGGTGGCGAGGGCGACGCCGAATCCGCGGTCTCGCTCTCCCAGCAAGTTCGCCTCGGGGATGCGGAGATCCTCAAACGCCATTGCCGTCGTGTCCGAGGCGCGGATTCCTAGCTTCTTTTCCTTCCGGACCTTCTGAAGACCGGGGGCGTCCGCCGGCACGATGAAGGCCGAGATCCCCTGGCTCTTGGGGGCCTCGGGGTCGGTCTTCGCGTACGTGACGATGACGTCGGCATGCCACCCATTGGTCACGAAGATTTTCTGCCCGTTGAGGACCCATTCGTCCCCCTCGAGGACGGCTCCAGCGCGCATCGCTCCCGCGTCGCTGCCCGACCAGGGTTCCGTGAGGGCGTAGGCACCCAACCACGGTCCCTGGGCTAGCTTCGGGAGGTAGAACTCCTTCTGGGCCTCCGTCCCGAAGCGGAGGATCGGGTCGCAGACCAAGGAGTTGTTGACCGACATGATGACGCCAAGGGAGGCGTCGACCCGGTTGATCTCCTCCATCGCCAGCGCGTAGCTGACGGTGTCGGTTCCCCCGCCCCCGTAGTCCTCGGGGACCATCATCCCCATGAGTCCCAGGTCGTACATCTTGTCGACCAAGTCCCGGGGGAACTCCTCCGCCTCGTCGTACGCCTCGACCTGGGGGGCGACCTCCTTGTCGGCGAACTCCGCGACGGACTGGGCGATGAGCTCCTGTTCGTTGCTGAGCTCGAAGTCCAACGCTGGCCTCCCTCCGTGGCAGCGCCGAAGCGCGGTATAAAGCCTTCCGGCTCAGAGCAGGAGTTCAACGCCAAACAATTCGACCAGGAAGAAGAAGATAATGGCCCGAACCGTCCCGGCGACAAAGTTCACGATGAGAAAGACCCAGGCCGGGATGAGTTGTCCTTGTTTGTTGAAAAGGGAGTAGAGGTAGATCGGGAGGGTGTCCGGGAGAAACGGGATCGCCAACAGCACAAAGAGGCCGACCCATTTCGTCACGCGCACAAACCGCGTGATGTAGCCGACAATTCGGCCGAGAATGGGGTAGCGGGCCGAGTAGTACCGGATGGGTCCCTCCACCCTCAGACCTAGGACGAAGATCAGGCTCGCCCCGACCATCTTTGAAAGGCCGATGACCCCGGCAATGAGGAAGGGGCTCAGGGTCTCCGGGCGAATGAACAAAGCCAGCTCGATCGGAATGGGGAGTACGATCGCGGTCAGGATGCCATAGACGAAAAGAACGAGAAGATAGAGGAGGGGGTCCGCGACAAGCCCCCTGAGAATGCCCAAGAAGAATTCGACAAAGGCATCGTGGAAGCCGATCGCTGTCCCCTCCGGCTCCGAATGCCGGAACGAGTTAAAAGAATGAGCGAGCCAGACCGTCGACTGGCCCCTCCGATCGAGGGCTGCCGACAACCCTTATATGAAGGCCCCAGGTTAGAAGGGCCGGGGAGCGGCATGGCCACCACCTTTGAGTACTCAAGCGAAAGCGAAATCACGCGTGCGATTCTTCAGGGTTTCTCCACCGGCCTGAATGAGTACGTTGAGTCCGACGTCATCGTCGTCGGCGGAGGCCCCAGCGGCCTCATGACAGGGCGGGAGCTTGCGAAACGCGGCGTGAAGGTCCTGATTATCGAGCGGAACAACTACCTCGGGGGCGGCTTCTGGCTTGGGGGGTTCCTCATGAACACGATCACCGTCCGCGCGCCCGGCCAGGAGGTCCTGGAGGAGCTCGGGGTTCCCTACGAGAAGGCGGCGGAGGGGTTGTACACGACGACGGGACCTCACGCCTGCTCCAAGACCATCGCGGCGGCCTGTGACGCCGGAGCGAAGATTCTCAACATGGCAAGCCTGGAGGACGTGGTCGTCCGGGAGGGCAACCGGGTCGGCGGCGTCGTCGTCAACTGGAGCCCGGTGGAGGCGCTCCCGCGCGAGATCACATGTGTCGATCCCGTGGCCCTCGAGGCCCGCCTCGTGGTGGACGCCACCGGTCACGATGCCGAGGTCGTGTCCGCCCTTGAAAAGCGGGGCATCGTGAAGATTCCCGGCGAAGGGGCCATGTGGGTCGAGAAGTCGGAGGACCTCGTCGTGGAACACACCGGGCTTGTCCACCCCGGGCTCATCGTGGCGGGGATGGCGGTCTCCAGCGTCTACGCCCTCCCTCGGATGGGTCCGACCTTCGGCGCCATGCTCCTCTCGGGGAAGCGGGCCGCCGAAGTGGCCTATGACATCCTCAAGACCTAGGACCCTCGCCCGTCCCGAACGGATCTTCCTCTACGAGGATCCGGCGACTCCGGCATTGGACCCCCGCGAGCTCGCCGCCTATCTGAGGAAGGTCACGGGCCTGGAGGTCGAGACCCGATCTGAGTTCTTCTCACACCATGGGGTCTCGGACCTCGAGGACCTGGCTCAGCGAGTCGCCCACCTCAAGGTCAAGGACCTCTACCACGAGGAACAGGAGTTCCCGCCCCTCCTGGGTGACATCGCCATCGAGCGGAGGCTCCTCCAGGACCCCCGGAAGCGCCTTCCCGGGATCCTATACGATGGGTTTCGACTCCAGACCCTGATGCGCGCCTTCCTCCCGGAGGAGGAGCGAAACCTACGGACGGTTCACCTAGCTTTCACCCCTCGGCTGATCTCCACCTTCGATGCGGGGGATCGGGTCTACCACGCCCGGGTCATCGTCTGCGGCCTTCCCGCACTCGCCTCGACCAGCGGCGTGGTGGAGGGTCCGGCGAAGCCGCGGGCCTTCTATGCGGCGAAGCGCCAGTACAGCGCCCTGGGGGTGACCCCGCCCACGGAGGTCCTGAAGGAAGAGATGGCCGGCCAGTTCATCGACTACGATGACCCGCGACTCACGGAGGTCTTCCGAGGCTACGCGCTCCAGGCCCTCTTCTTCCACCTGCTGGGGGATCCGTTCTGCAAAGATGCAGCCTGTCAGCTGTTCAACGCCCACTGGCAGGAAGAAATGATGGACGCCCAACTGGCGTCGGGGGTCCTCTGCCCGACCCACGCGAGGTATCTCCCCGTAGGTGCCTGACCCGCAAAGGATTCATTTGGCCCCGCCCTAGGTCCCGGAGTTGAAGATTTCCCCCTTTGAGATGGAGCGGTGGCAATCGATTTGGGAGCACCGCGTCGCGGTCAACCTCTCGGAGAGCGGGGTCGAACCTGTGGCGCTCGCGGAGTTCATGGGCGAGGGCGACTTGAGCGAGGTGCTCCACACCCCCCTTGGATATACGGAGACCCGGGGTTCCGAGGCGCTCCGAGAGGCCGTGGCCGGCCTTTACCCCGATTGCGGTCCCGAGAACGTGTTGTTGACCGCGGGGTCGGCCGAGGCCAACTTTCTCTCGGTCCTGGCGACGGCCGAGAAGGCCACGCCCTTCGTCGCGGTCCTTCCCAACTACATGCAAGTCTGGGGACTCGCTCGGTCATGGGCGAAGGGGGTTCCCTTGCCCCTGCGGGAGGACCGGGGCTGGCAGCCCGATCCGGAGGAGGTGAAGGTGGTCGTGGGTCCCGGGACAACGGCCATCTCACTCTCCCATCCGAACAACCCCACGGGGGTTCCGTTGTCGGGACAGAGTCGCGGAATCCTCCTCGACGCGGCGGAGGACGCCGGGGCGTGGGTCCTCTCAGACGAGGTGTACCGAGGGGTCGAGCGCGAGGGAGGCGAGACCCCCACTTTCTGGGGGGAGGCGGAACGGGTCGTCGTCACCTCCGGTCTCTCGAAGGCGTACGGTCTCCCGGGCTTGCGCCTCGGCTGGGCTTGCGGCCCGCCCGAATTCATCGATCGACTCTGGGCGCTCCACGACTACACCACCATCGCCATCAACAAGCTGGCCGACCTCCTCGCCCGACGGGCTCTGGGGCCGTGGAGGGAAAGACTCCTCGACCGCGCGCGCTCCCTCCTCCGGCAGAACTTCCCCCTCCTCCAGTCGTTTGTTGAGGAGAACGCCCTGTCCTGGGTTCCCCCCCACGCCGGGGCCATCGCCTTCTTCCGCTATCCGGGGACCACCCCCTCGCTCGCGCTTGCCGAGCGGGCACGAGAGGCGGGTGTCTTGGTCGTGCCCGGCGCGCACTTTCGACAGGAGGGCTACCTCAGGCTGGGCTACGGAATGGAGGCGGAGGTCCTGAAGGAGGGGCTGGGCTTGCTGCAGACGGTTCTCGACCAGGTCGCGAAGGCATGAGGGCCGATGCGGTGGTCGTCGGCGCCGGCATCGCGGGGGCCGCGTTGACCCACTTCCTCTCCGAAGCCGGCCTCCGCGTGGTGCTCACGGATCGAGGACACCCAGGGCAGGGGGCCACCGGTCGGTCCGCGGGCTTCCTCGTGTCGCAGCACTGGAACGCACACGATGCGGTTCTCGCCCGTGCCTCTCGAGAGATCTGCACGTCGGTTCACCCCGAAGGCGAGTCCGGGTTCACCGCCTCCGGCTTCCTCCGGATCACAACGCGGGAGGAGGACGTGCCTGTGATGCGGGACCGCGCGAAGGAGATCCGAAGGAGGGGGGCCCGAGCCGAGGTGGCCACGGGGCGGAAGCTCCGCCGGCGGTTCCCCTGGCTGGGTGCCTCGGGCGTGCAGGGGGCGCTGTGGACCCCCGACGACGGCCACCTGGATCCGTACGAGGTGGCCACGGGCTTCCTGGAGCGGGCGCGGGAGCACGGGACGGAGATCCTCGTCAACAGCCCCGTTAGAAAACTCGCCCTCCAGGACTCCCGCGCGGTGGGCGTGATCGCGGGAGAGACGAAGGTCGAGGCGGACGCCGTGGTTCTTGCGACGGGCCCGTGGACCGGACCGCTCCTTCGGACACACGACGTGGAGCTGCCCATCAAGGCCTACCGTGTGCAGGCTCTCGTGACCGCTCCCATCCCGGATCTCCCGGCCCTGCCCATGCTCCATGAGATTCCCGATGGGTACTACCTCCGTCCGGAACAGGCGGGCCTGTTGATGGGGGACGGGACCGAGTACGAGGAGGCGAACCTCGAGACCTACGACCGGGAGGCCGACTTCGCCTTGTACACCGACCTGGCGGCCTGGCTAACCCGACGGGTCCCCCCGGCTGCGGCCGCCATGGTGACACGCGGGTGGTCGGGTCTGTGTCAGGCCACCCCCGACCGCCTTCCGCTGGCGGGACGAGTCGGAGGGATCGAAGGACTCCATGTCCTCGCGGGCTTCAATGGCCTCGGGGTCATGCGGAGCCCACCCCTCGCCCAGGCGCTGGCGGACCGCCTCCTGGGGGGCACCCCCCGCTTCGACCTGAACCCCTTCCGTCCCGACCGCTTCGACGTGGAGGGGGACTTCCCCATCCACGAGGGCTTTACGCTGCGGTGAGCAAGGGGCCTTTTTAAGGGCCGAACTCTCTTCGAACGAGGGCGACCGAACGATGGTTGAAGAAGGAGAGAAAGCACCCGACTTCACGATCCCGAACGAGGAGAACAAGCCCGTGAACTTGGAGTCGGAGCTGGGGGAAGGACCCGTCGTTCTCTCGTTCTACCTTTTCGATTTCACGACCACCTGCACCGAACAGGCGTGCAGCTTCCGCGACCATTCGGGCGCGCTTCAGGAGTACGGCGCCAAGGTGTTCGGCATTAGCGGGGATTCCCCCTTCAGCCATCGCGAATTCAAGAAGATGAACCACCTGAATTTCCCCCTCCTGAGCGACTGGGGTCACATTGTGAGCCGCAAGTACGACGTCCATCACGACGAGATCTTCGGCCTCCCTGGCGCGGCGAAGCGGTCCGTCTTCGTTCTGGACCGAGAGGGCGTCGTTCGGTACAAGTGGGTGACCGAGGACTCCGACATCCCCCCTGACACCGCGGAAGTCGCGGAAGTCGTCAAGGGTCTGGCGGCTCAGGAGGCCACGTGACCCACGAGGGTCACGAACCACTCACCCCTTCTGGCCCCGGGTGACAATGGCCAAGTCCGGCTTCCACTTGGGGCCGGTGTACCCGACTCGAATGTCTTGAAAGCCCGCCTTCTCGAACATGGCGAGGGCCTCTTCCTCGTCGTAAAACAGCATCATGTTGTCCGCGAGCAGGCGATAGACCCGGTCCTGAGGCCGGGTGGGACCGCCTACCAGGGCGACACCGCCTCGCCGCAGGACGCGGTGCATTTCTCGCAAGGCCTGGACGGGGTCGGGCCAGTACTCGATGGATCCCGAGGAGAGCACCGCGTCGAAACGCGCCCCACGAAACGGCAAGTTCTCGGCATCGCCCCGTACGAGAGGGATCGGCAGCTTCCTCGCCGCCCGCTGGAGCTGCTCCGGGGTGATGTCCAGTCCCCAGACGGACGGCGTGACCTCCAGGATACCTTCGCTCAGAAAGCCGGTCCCGCAACCCACGTCGAGGACCTCCATCCCCGGGCGAAGACCCGCCATCTCCAGCCCGTACGCCCGCATCCGCTCGTTCCAGAAGAGATCACGAAGCCACGTATCGTACACCTTCGAGAGCTGGCGATAGAAGCGCTGGGCCCGCCGTTTGTCGCGGAGGAACTCAATGCGAGGGCCCCCGTCCTCCTCGATAGGCTTTTCCCGTCCCATGTCCTGTCCGTTTCGTGCGCCTCAGGGAGGCCATCCTCGACCTAGGCTACTTCTTTCTCACCCTCTTTCTCGTGACTTACGGGCTCGTGCTCGTCGTGCGGGGATACGTCGTTGGCGGTTTCTCCAGACTCCGGGCTTCCGCCCCGGGTAGGTCCTGACACCGGAGGGCTGCGGCGAGCCCCTCCGGCCCCAGGAGACGGAAGCTCTCTTCCAGGGCCTCCGGATCGTCAAAGGACGGGGCGAGCATCTGGAAGAGGGCCCACCCGCGCTCGAACGCGCCCCCGAGAACGTGGCGCCACGCGGGCTCGTACGCTTCCAGGGGGGCCCTCCCCGCGACGGAGTCGGCCGCCGCCCGCCCGGCCAGTCGGCCGCAGATCATCGCGGTGAAGATCCCTCCACCGGACGTCGAGAGCACGTGTCCCGCGGCGTCCCCCGCGAGGAGGACGTTGCCGCGGACCGTCTCGGGCAGTGGGCCGCTCATCGGAACAAACCCGCCCGTGGGATCCGACGTGGCCCGGAGGCCCCGGGCCTGCAGGAACGTGTCCAGGGCCGCACGCAGTGGGTCTTGGCGGAGGTCGGGCCGGACCCCCAGTCCCACGTTGGCGTCGTGATGCCGGGGGATCACCCACGCGTATCCGCCCGGCGCGGCTCCGCCAAAGTAGGCCTCGAAGACGGGATCGAACGACCCTGAAAGGGAGAGGGAAAGGGCGGGGAAGAGGAGCTCGTGATTAGGAAACCCCCGTTCGCGGGCCACGAGCGAGCGGGGCCCGTCGGCCCCGATGACGACCGTTCCATGGACGCGCGCATGGGGGGTCACGAGGTCCCCGTCGTCGAATCCCAGGAAGGGCGTCTCGGTCCACAGCTCGGCGCCCTCGTCGCCGGCCTGTCGCGCCAGGTATCGATCCAGCCGGCCCCGCCAGATCGAGTGGCCCTGGAAGTCGACCTCGAAGGCATGTCCGGAGGGGGCGTAGGCGTGGGCCCGCTCGATGAAGCGGCCCAGGATCCGGGTGGGCAGGTCGAAGAGGTCTTCGAGGCCCTCCGTGTCCGTGCAGATGCGTCGTATCTCCTCCATCGAGGGAAGAAATTCGCCGCAGCGGACGGGTTCCCCCACCGTCTTGGCCTTCTCCAACACGAGGACGGAGGCCCCTCGCGAGGCGGCTTCCCGGGCGGCGGTGGAGCCCGCCGGACCGGACCCGACGACGACGACGTCGTATCGGGGCCGACTCAAGGGACCGCCCCCTTCCAATCCACGAGGTCGCGGGGTGCCTGGCGAAGGATGTGGACGAGGTCCGGCCTGGAGCCGTCCCAGTTCTCTGCCTCGGCCTCCGCCCGCCGGAGCTCCCGGGTCATGTGACCCTGGAGACGGGGAAGCCATTCCCCCTCCCATCCGTCCTGGATGTCATCCACCATCTGGTAGGCGTTCCCGAGGTGAAGACCGAACCGATGGAAGCTCTCGGCTTCCCGCCCAGAGGCCAAGGCCCCGAAGGCGCTGGCCGCGGCGAACAGCCGGCCGGTCTTGAGCTCGATGTTGCGACGGTAGGCGCCCCACGAGACGGTGTCGGGCGACTCCTCCAGGTACACCCCGAGACACATGGAGACCCAAGCTTCCGAGAGGGTCTGTGCACAGGCGGCCCCGTGTCGAGCCGCGAGATTGAGGGCGATGCTCGGGAGGGTAAACCCGGCGGTGACCGCCTGCCGCAGGTCCTCGGCCAGATGGAGGGCCGCCCTCCCCCGGCGCTCTCCATGGCCGTCGAGGATGTCGTCGAGACAGAGGGAGGCGCAGTGGGTCAATTCGGCGCTGCATGCCAGGTCGAGGGCCACCTCCCGGTCGCCGCCGAGGGCCTCGGACACGAGGAGCGTGAGGGTCGGTCGGAGGCGTTTTCCCCCTTCGACCACGTACCGATAGAGATCCCGTAGGTCCCCCCCGTTCACCGCCTCGCGGAGCCGCCCTTCAATGAGAGGGAGGACCGAAGAACGATAGGCCTCGAGGGATCGCTCCCGACGCATCGCTCCGCCCCAACCCGTCCCCGTCCATCCAAACGGGGGCTGGTGCTCTCGGGAAGGGACGCTCCCACTTAAATCCGCGGACCTTACCCGCCTATTAAGGCGGAAGAGGTCCTAGCGGAGGTTCTTGGCGATGGATGACATCCTGAGGGGCAAGGCGGCGGCCCTCCGCGCTGCGATGCGGGCCCGCGGAAGGCTCATGGTCGCCTACTCCGGAGGCGTCGATAGTGGGTTGGTGAGCCGGCTCGCGGTTGAGGCGTTGGGGACCCAGGCCCTGGCGGTGACGGCCCGAGCAGAGAGCCTCCCGCAGCGAGAGTTCCTTGCGGCCCGCCGATTCGCGGCGGAGGTGGGCATCCGCCACCGGGTTGTCGAATACTCGGAGCTCGCCAACGAGGCCTACGTCGCGAATCCCACCAACCGCTGCTACTTCTGTCGTCAGGACCTGGGACAGGCCCTCCGCCCCATCGCCCAGGAGGAGGGAATCGAGACCATCGCCGACGGCGTGTTGGCCTCGGACTTGGGGGCGTGGCGCCCGGGAATACGAGCCATGGATGAGGCCGGGTTTTGGCACCCGCTCGTCGACGAGCGGATGGACAAGGTGGAGACCCGCAAGATGGCCCGAGAACTCGGCCTCTCGTTCCATGACAGACCCAGCATGGCCTGCCTCTCTTCCCGGATTCCATACGGCCAGGAGGTTACGCCGGAGAGATTGGCCAGGATTGAACGAGCAGAGAGCGTCCTCTACGACCTCGGTTTTCGTGAAGTCCGCGTCCGCCACGTCGGCCGCGTCGCGCGGGTGGAGGTGGCCAAGGCGGAGGTCCCCCGATTGCGAGAACCCCCGCTCCGATTCCAGGTTTCCCAAGCCTTCCAGGCCCTCGGCTTTACGAACGTCGAAGTGGACCCCAAGGGCTACCGAACCGGGAGCCTCGACGAAGCCGCCGGGACCCCCTGATGGTGTTTTCGGGGACCCTAACAAAGGTTTATCCCCGGCCCCCGAGATTTGTAGCCGCATGGCGGTGGCCGTCGAGACGACGGAGAGCGAGGAGATGGTGCTGAAGTACATGTGGCTCCTCCAGCACCTCGACGGCGCCCCCGCCAAGACCGGACAGCTCGCGGAGCACATCCAGGTCTCCCCCTCCAGCGTCACAGAGATGCTGGACAAACTGCAGAGCAAGGGGCTCGCGGAGCACATCAAGTACCAGGGGGCCTCCCTCACGAAGGAGGGGGAGGGGATCGCCGTGAGCATCCTGAAACGCCACTGCGCCATGGAGTGGTTCATGGTCCAGGTCCTGGAGGTTCCCGAGGGCCAGTTTCACGATGAGGCCTGCCGGATGGAGCACGTCCTGACGGAGAGCACGGCCGGGAAGCTCCGATCCTTAACGGACCAGCCCGACACGTGCCCCTCCTGCTACGACCTGAACCAGCTTCACTGCCGATACCTCGTGCCCGACGAGGTCCCTCGCCGGTAGGCGTCCGTCCTTACAGTATATTTTCGGCTATCCGAAATCTCTAAATACGACCCGAGGGTCATCGCGTCTGCAGGTTTAGGTATCCCGAAAACCGACGAGGTGAGAAGCTGGTCGTCGCGCAATATCTTTTGACCTTTCGCGAGGTGCTCGAAGCCTCCTTGCTGACGGCCATCATCCTCTCGTACCTCGTCATGACGGGACGAACCTCCATGAAACGGTACGCCTGGTACGGCGTCGGCGTGGCCCTTGCGGTGAGTCTCATCGTGGGCGTGTTTGTGTTGGTCCTCTACGGTGCCCTCTCCCCCGCCAACAAGGTCCTCTTCGAGGGGATCGCCGCCCTCATCGCCGTGGCCGTGCTCACGTCGATGATCTTTTGGATGGCCGTGCAGGCGCGCATCATGAAGTCCCGAATCCAAGGCCGTATCGAGGCGGCCGCCACCCAGGGCGCGCTTCTCGGCGTGGCGGCGGTGACCTTCATCCTCGTCTTTCGGGAGGGCCTGGAGACGGTGCTCTTCCTCACCCCATTCATGGTCCAGGACGCGGGAGGGACCCTCCTGGGCGTCGCTCTAGGCGTCGCGGCCGGTCTCGCCCTCGCCTACGCCGTCTTCCGGTTCGGCGTCCGACTCGACCTCCGGCGCTTCTTCTTCTTCACCAGCATCCTCCTCATCCTCCTGGCCGGCGGCCTCTTCGGGTACGCGATTCACGAACTCATGGTGTTCGCGGCGATCCAAGGAACGGCGACGGGTTTCTGGGGGCAGGCGGCCTTCACCCTGCCCTTCGGCGTGGACAGCCCCTTCCATCACAAGGGCGCCATCGGATCCGTCTTCGCCGTCCTCTTCGGGTACACCGTTGAGCCGGAGTGGGCGCGCCTCGTTGGCCACTTGGCCTACCTGGCCGCGGTCCTCCCCTTGGTCATTTTCATCTACGTCCGTCCCGAGGCCGTCGCGAGGCTCGGCGCTCGCTGGCGGAGGTTCCGTCGTTCGCTCGTCGTCCGTGGGCAGGCACCCAACGAGGAGTGAGTCCCGGCGTCGGCAGCCCCAACGCTTTTCCCGACCGTTCGTGTCGTCCTCGGGATGACCACCGACGACTGGAAGGTTGACACGCTTGCCGCCCACCTGGCACGACGGGGCGGACCGGGCCCGATCGTGGATCCCATCTCCGTGAGCTCCACCTACCGACTTCGCGATGTGAAGGAGGGTGCCCGCTTCGCCCTGGACAAGGCACCCCTCGGCCTCTACGGGCGGTGGGGCGCACCCACGAACCGTGCGGTCGAAGAGGCCGTGGCGGTCCTGGAAGGGGGGACCCACGCCCTCGTCACCGCCTCCGGCATGGGGGCGATCTCCCCTGCCATCTTGACGACCGTGTCGCGGGGGGATCACATCGTGGCGGGGAAGAGCCTCTACAGCGGGACGGCCGAGCTGATGCTCCACACCCTCCCGCGATTCGGGGTGGAGACCACGTTTGTCGATCCCACCCGCGCCGGGGCCTTTCGAGAAGCGGTTCGTGAGGAGACGACCTTGGTCTACATCGAGACTCCTGCGAACCCGACGATGTTTCTGACGGACATGGAAGAAGCCGCCGATGCGGCGCACGCCGTCGGGGCCCTCGCGATGGCAGACAACACGTTCGCCTCTCCGATCAACCAAAAGCCCCTCGACTTCGGCATCGACGTTGTGTTGCACTCCGCCACAAAGTACCTCGGCGGTCACGCGGACGTGACCGGGGGCGCCGTGGTCACCGGGGATCGCGCGCTCTTTGAGAAGATCTGGGACCTCTACAAGCTCCTCGGCCCCACCCTGGGTGCCGTGGACGCCTTCTTGATCGCGAGGGGCATCAAGACCCTCCCTCTCCGGGTCCGCCGTCAGACTGCTACGGCCCAGGGGCTCGCCGAGTTCCTCGCGGACGATTCCCACGTGGCCGCGGTTCACTATCCCGGCCTGCCTTCCTTTCCCCAGCATGACCTCGCGAAACGGCAGATGTCCGGCTTCGGCGGCGTTCTATCCTTCGACCTGGTGGGCGGCTACGAGGCGGCGGTGCGTTTCGCCGAGGGCGTCGAGCTGGCGAGCCTGGCCGTGAGCCTGGGGGGCGTCGAGACCCTGGTGGAACACGCCGCCAGCATCACCCACGGGATGTTGACGCCAGAGGAACTCGCGGCGGCGGGGGTCGAGGAGGGCCTCATTCGCGTCAGCGTGGGGCTGGAGGACCTGGAGGACCTGAAGGAGGACTTCGCTCAGGCCTTGGCCTGATCCTCCTCTTGGAGGACCCCTTCCAGTTGGAGGAGGTTGACCTTCCACTCGATTCCCGCGCTGAACCCGCCCAGGCGGCCGCCGCTCTCGATGACCCGGTGGCAGGGGACCACGACGCAGGACCTGTTCTTGCTCAGGGTGTACGCCACGGCCCGGTACGCCCGCGGGTTTCCGATCGTCTCCGCGATGTCCCGGTAGCTCCGGACCTCGCCGTAGGGGATGCGCTGGGTGGCCTGAAGGACCTTGACCTCGAAGGGCGTGTAGCCCGAGAAGTCCACGGGATGGTTGGAGAAGTCCACTTCCTCCCCCGCGAAGTAGCGGGTCAACTCCCGGCTCAACTCCGTCTCGGGGGCGTCCCCGGCGGAGTCCACGTCGTCGGTCAACACGACCCCCCGCACCTTCTCCTCCGCTTCGCACACGTCGACGCGGCCAAAGTCGGTCTGGAGGGAGGTGACCTTCATCGATTTCACCTATGCGCCGGGGCAATTTGAGGTTAACTGGCCTGCCCTTCGGGAGGTGTAAGAAGGATCCGGGCGTCGACGACCTTGCACCCTTTCCCTTTCGCGAAGACCAGGTAGGGATTGATGTCCACCGCTTCGATCTCGGGAAAGTCCTGGACGAGCTGGGAGAGGCGCTGGAGGCTCTCGGCCAGGCCATCCACGTCGGAGGGGGCCTCGCCCCGAACCCCTTCGAGAATCGGATAGCTCCGGATCGCTCGGACCATGCGCACGGCGTCCGCGTCGGTCAGAGGCGTGAGTCGAAAGACGACGTCGTCGAGGACCTCCACGTAGATGCCCCCCAGTCCGAAGACGAGCATCGGCCCGAACTTCTCGTCCAGGTTCATGCCCATGATCGTCTCCTTCCCCCCGCGCGCGTACTCCTGCACCATCCACTCCTCGATCTCGTACCCTTCCTTCGCCAGCCGACGGGAGAGGGTCCGATGGTGCCCGGCCAGCTCCTCCTTCGTCCGGACATCGAGGACGACCGCCCCGTAATCCGTCTTGTGGAGGATCTCGGGATGGACGGCCTTGAAGGCCACCGGATATCCAATCTCCTCGGCCGCCGCCTGCGCTTGGGCGAGGTCCCCCGCCAGGCGCGACCGAACGATTCGGAATCCATAGCACAGAAGCAGTTCGAGGGCCTCCATCTCATGGAGGCGACGCCGGCCTCCCTGCACCGCGGCCTCGACGATTTCCCGGCTCCGGCGCCTCCGGACCCGGAACCGGCGGAGCGTCCCCTCCTCGCGCTCCAGATACTCCTGATATTGGCGCATGGCGGAGAGGGCCCGTGCCGCGCTCTCGGGGAACAGGTAGGTGGGGACCCCGTGTTGCACGAGTTCCGTCACCCCACGGGACTGCTCCCCTCGCCCGAGGAAGGTGCTCACCACCGGCTTCGCCTGCCCCTCCGCCGCCCGCCAGATGGCGCGCGCCACGGCCACCTCGTCCTCGACCACGGGCGGCACGCTGATGGCCAGGAGCGCGTCGACGTGGGGGTCCTTGAGCACCGCCTCCATCGCGAGCGCGTAGCGGTCCGCATCGGCGTCCGCGATGAGGTCCACGGGGTTCACGGGGCTCGCCTCCTCGGGGATCCGAGCCCGCAGGTAGTCGGAGGTCTTCTCGCTCAACTGGGCCGGTTCCATGCCGACGCCCACGAGGGCGTCCATGGCCATGATGCCCGGCCCGCCGCCGTTGGTGACGACGGCCACCCGGTTGCCTTGGGGGAGCGGCTGCAGCGCGAAGGCCGCCCCCAAGTCGAAGAGCTCCGCGATGGTGCTGGCCCGGAGAACGCCCGTCTGTTCGAAGAGGGCCTGGGTCCCCACATCGGGACCCGCGAGGGCGCCCGTATGGCTCGCGGCGGCTCGCCGCCCCGCCTCCGTGCGGCCCGATTTGAGGGCCAGGATGGGTTTCGACTTCGCCACGCGACGGGCAATCGGCACGAACTCCCGTGGCTGGCCGAAGCTCTCGATGTAGAGAAGGATCAGGTCCGTCTGCTCGTCCGTCTCCAGGTACTCCACGAACTCGTTCAGGGAGACGTCGGCGGCGTTCCCCAGGCTGACAAACTTGGACAAGCCGACGCCTCGGTTCCGGGCCTGCTGCAGAATGGCCACACCGAGGGCGCCGCTCTGGGTCATGAACGCGATGTTCCCCTGGAGCGGCAGAATCGGAGAGAACGTCGCGTCCATCCGGACGTCGCCGTGGGTGTTGATCACGCCCATGCAGTTGGGGCCCACCATGACCATCTCGTGGGCCCGGACGAGGGCCTCCAGCTCCTCCTCGAGTCGACGGCCCTTCTCCCCCGTCTCGCTGAAACCGGCTGTGATGACGATGAGGCCGTGCACGCCCTTTTCCGCCGCCTCCGCAACAACCTGAAGGACGTGGGCCGAGGGGACCACGATGACGGCGAGATCCACGGGATCGGGGATGTCCAGGAGGGACGGATAGGCCCGAATGGAGTGGATGGAGGAGGCGCGGGGGTTCACCGGGTAGACCCGTCCGCTGAATCGATACGCCAGCAGGCTGTGGAGGACCTCCCATCCTACCTTGCGTTCGGAGCGGGAGGCTCCGACCACCGCGATGGACTGGGGCGAGAAGATGCTCTCGAGCCGATGCGCCATCGTCGTTGCCATGCGAGGCGGCCGCTTAACGTTAGGGGAAAACCCGGGAGCCGGGTGCCTGGGTCCTAACCCTGGTCGAGCTCTTCCATGAGCCGTTCCACGACGGAGGCGTCCGCCAAGGTCGACGTGTCGCCGACGTCCTCCACCTGTCCGGCCGCCAGGCTACGGAGGATTCGGCGCATGATCTTTCCAGAGCGCGTCTTCGGCAGGTCGTCGGAGAACTGAATTCTGTCCGGGGTGGCGATGGGACCGATCTCGGTTCGCACCGTCTGGACCAGCTCCTTGCGGAGGGCCTCGGAGGGCTCCTGTCCCTCCCGTAAGACCACGTAGGAGTAGATGCCCTGCCCCTTGATCTCGTGGGGGTACCCGACGACGGCGGCCTCGACCACGCTCGGGTGAGCGACGAGGGCGCTCTCCACTTCGGCCGTGGCCAACCGGTGACCGGAGACGTTGAGCACGTCGTCGATCCGCCCCATGAACCAGTGGAACCCGTCCTCATCGACACGGCACCCGTCGCTGGTGTAGAACGTGCCCGGGAACTGGGAGAAGTACACCTCCTTCACCCGTTCGTTCTTCGGGTCCCCGTAGACGCCACGAATCATGCCGGGCCACGGTTTTGTGATGACCAGGGCCCCCCCCTCGTTGACCTTGGCCCGGCTCCCGTCGGAGCGGAGGATCTCCGGGGCCACCCCGAAGAAGGGCATGGCGGCGGAACCGGGTTTCATGGGCATGGCCCCCGGCAGGGGGGAGATGAGGATGCCGCCCGTCTCCGTCTGCCACCAGGTGTCCACGATGGGGGTTCGCCCCTTCCCGATGACCTCGTAGTACCACATCCAGGCCTCGGGGTTGATGGGCTCGCCCACGGTTCCGAGGAGACGCAGGCTCGACAGGTCCCGTCGGTTCGGCCACTCCTCCCCGCGCCGCATCAGCGCCCGGATCGCCGTCGGGGCGGTGTAGAACACAGTGACCCCGTAGTCCTCCACGATCTTCCAGAACCGATCCGGTTCGGGGTAGGTGGGCACCCCCTCAAACATCACCACGGTCGCGCCCAACGAGAGCGGGCCGTAGACAATGTACGAGTGTCCGGTAATCCACCCGCAGTCCGCGGTGCACCAGTAGATGTCCTCTTCCTTCAGGTCGAAGATGAGCTTCGTGGTGAGGGTGGCGTAGACCATGTAGCCCCCCGTCGTGTGGAGGACGCCTTTGGGCTTGCCGGTGCTGCCGCTGGTGTACAGGATGAAGAGGGGGTCCTCCGCCTCCATCTCCTCCGGCGGGAATTCGTCGGCCCCCTCCGTCGCGGCGATCTCCTCGGACCACCCGAGGTCTCGTCCGTCCTGGAACGGGACGTCGCGTCCAAGCCGACGCACGACGAGGACGTGCCGCACCTCCGGGCAGGCCTCCAGGGCGCGATCGGCGGTCTCCTTGGTGCGGATGACCTTCCCGGCGCGGGTGTAGCCATCGGTCGTGATGAGGAAGGTGGACTTCCCGTCGAGGATGCGGTTCTTCAGGGAGTCCGCGCTAAAAGCGGAGAAGACGACGGAGTGGATGGCGCCGATCCGGGCGCAGGCCAACATCGCCATCGGGAGTTCGGGAATCATCGGAAGGTAGATCGTCACCGTGTCCCCCCGCCCCACCCCACGCCGCTTCAGGACGTGGGTGAGGCGGTTCACCTCCGCGTGCAGCTCCCGGTAGGTGAGGACGCGACGGTCCGCCTCCTCCTCTCCCTGCCATAGGATGGCCGGCTTGTCACCTCGCCCCGCCTGGAGGTGCCGATCGAGGCAGTTGTAGGATGCGTTCAGCGTGCCGCCGGCGAAGAACCGCACGTATGGCCCCTCGACTTCCCCGACCCGCTCGAAGTCGTACCAGAGGACCTCGTCCCACTTCCGAAACCACGCAAGGGTCTCTTCCGCCTGCTGTGCCCAGAAGGCGTCCGGCCGTTCGAGGGACTCCCGATACAGCCTCTCGTACGCCTCAAGGCTTGGGACGTGGGCCGCCTTGCTAAATGCCTTCGGGGGCGGGAACACCCGTTCCTCACGATACCTCGAAGCGATTTCTCGACCCACTGCAGCCCCCGTGCAGTTCCAGACGAGACCGAGGATACTTGAATCCTATCCCGGTCGGCGCATATACCCGCCTTTAAGCCGCCGCCAAGCTTCCAATGACGGTGCGCCCCTCCCTCCTGATCTACGACGAACGCTTCCTCGACTACAACTTTGGCCCCTCTCACCCCTTTCAGCAGGGGCGTGTGAAGCTCGCCCGGGAGCTCATGGACGCCCTCGGTCTCCTGGATCCGGACGAGGCCACGGAGGAGGCGGCGCTCCCCGCCTCAGAGGAGGACCTGCGCCTCGCGCACGCCGCGGAGTACATGGAAGTCGTGCGCCGTGCCGGCCAAGATCCCTCCAAGGCCGGCATCCGCTACCTGCGGTACGGTCTGGGAACCGCCGACAACCCGCTCTTTCCCGGCATGTACGAGGCGGCCGCCCTCCCGGCGGGCGGGACGATCGCGGCCGCGGACGCGGTCCGGCGGGGGGAGGCCCGAAATGCCTTCAACCTCGGCGGGGGGTTCCACCACGCCCATCGGGCCCGGGCCTCGGGCTTCTGCATCTTTAACGACCTCTCCGTCGCGATTCATCATCTCCTCCAGGAGGGGGTCTCCCGCATCCTCTATCTCGACGTCGACGCCCACCACGGGGACGGCGTGCAGTACGCCTTCTTCGAGGACCCGCGTGTCCTGACGATCTCCCTCCATGAGGACGGACGATACCTCTTCCCCGGGACGGGTTTCGTCGAGGAGGTGGGTGAGGGGGAGGGTGAGGGGTACAGCGTCAACGTGCCCTTGCCGCCCGAGATCGGGGACGAGGCCTACCTGACCGCCCTTCGCGAGGTCGTCCCGCCCCTTGCCGAGGCGTTCCGTCCCGATCTCCTCCTACACCAGTTCGGGATCGACACCTACGTCACGGATCCCCTGACGCACCTGGGCCTGGGGACCGCCGCCCACCGGGCCATTGCCCAGGAGGCCCACGCCCTCGCCGACCGGGTATGCGGTGGCCGCTGGGTGGTGACGGGGGGCGGGGGGTACGAACCCTCGGCGGTTGCCCGGGCGTGGGCCCTGGTCTTCGGAGAGATGCGCGGCACCCCCTTGGCCGACGACATCCCCGGAGAGTGGAAGTCTCTCCATCGGGCCCTGTTCGGAGGGGACCCCGAAGACGACCAACTCGTCGATCCACCCCAGCCCTCGGCCCCGGAGGCCGAGCGGGCGATGGCGGGGGTCTTGGAGAGGGTGAAGTCCACCGTCTTCCCGTTCCACGGACTGGAGCCGTAGGCCGTCCGCGCGATGGGGAGAGAGCCTGGCCTCCCTTGGGTAAACCGTTATTCGGGGAAAACGGTTAAATAAAAACCTCCGTATGCGCCGCCCGGGAATGCACTCT
>JBHIBW010000009.1:0-20611 GCA_046759265.1 Thermoplasmata archaeon | reverse complement strand
TCCAAAGTCGCCATCCAGGTGCCCCCTCCGCAAGCCGTAGAGACGGGCCCAATACCGGAGGTGCTGGCGACCCGTCATGCCGCGGTAGAAGCCCGGGTTCTCGGGCATGAAGCCGACTCGCCTCATGGCCTCGAGCGGTTCCTCGCGAACGTCATGTCCCCCGATCCACGCCCGGCCACGGGTCGGCCGAAGAAGCGTCATCAAGATCCGGATTGTGGTGGTCTTCCCGGCTCCGTTGGGTCCGAGGAATCCGAAGAGCTCTCCACTTTTCACCTGAAGATTCAGCTCTTCGAGGGCGAGGGTTCCCTTGCGTCCATAGATCTTCGTAAGTCCCTGAGTCTGAATGGATTCCAAGTCGCAGGAAGAGGACCGTAAGGCATGATATACGTTTACATGAACTGGAACCAGTTCACCTTCTAGAGGTGAAGGGGAGGCGAGCGCCACAGAAGCTACAGAACCTCCCGGGCGGCTGCAGTGGGGACCCGCAATATGGACAATACTTGGCGACCGGCTTCTCCTCCTCCACCAGGGTCGCCTCTAACATTGGGGGGGCCGATGGGGCTCGTTCAGACTCTGGTCGTAGGGCCTGAGCCGGGGGGGCTTTGGGCCTGGCTCCTTTCCATCGCCGGAAGGCAAAGACGGAGACACCTACGGCCGCGCCTGCTAGGCCACCGAAGAGGACGTAGGCTATGGGGGACCTAAACAGTGGCGGGGGTAAGACTGGCAGCACTTCAAAGCTCATGATCACGGCCTCAAACGTCGCCTGCCAGGCGGCTTCCACGGACCGAGCAGAACTCCCGACGATGGCTATGATTCGACTCCGGCCCTCATCGGCCACAACGCCGTGCATCTGTGCGACTTCACCCTCCGGGAGGTAGAGTCTCATCCCAAAGATGACGCCTCGTGAGTTACGAGTCTCGATGACAACAGGGGGATCAGTCGGGTCCGAGAACACTTCTTGCTGAATTTCCTCGATCGCGTCTTCAGCCATTCTTATGAGAAACTCGTCAGAATCCCTCGCGAAGCCGGTCTCCGACACCACAACGATGTTCGTCCGGAAGCCATCTTGCACTGGCCCGAAGGCGACGGCATCAGCGCGCCCTAACTCGGCTAGCTCATAATCCGCTTCAACACCCCACCCCGAAGGCAGGTCGATCCGGAAATTTCCGCTCGGGTGTTCGAAGGTCGCCAGCGGCAGACTTGGGACGTTCTGACCGGCCACGCGAGGGATGAACGCGATCCCCATCGTGCTGACCGCTAGGATGCAAGACAGGACGATCAGATACGGTTTGGTGAAGACTAGACGAACTTGTGCCCTCCCCATCAGAGCGGTGAATTGAGCTAAGCATTGAATAATCTATCTTCTGTTGTCTCGCCGCTACGGGCACCTGAGACATTCTCTATCGTCACGAACGCTAGCTGCCTTCACCGACAGAAGGTTGCGGTGCGGGACAGCCGAAGGGGTAACAACGACTGCTTTTTGGCTATCCGGCCCAACTCGCAGGACCGCATGGCCGTCGCAACGTGGCGTTCATGAGGTTTCCACGGAATCGGCTGCGCTCCATGAGGTGAAGGGCCGTGATGGCCGCCCGAGAGTCGTTTTGCATGTCAGCTGGGAGGCCTCGCCTCGAGCGGGCAGGTGTTGTGAGGATGTGACCTTTCCTTGGCCCCCGGCCACGTCTCTATGATCGGGTTGGCTGCGTCGCCGAAGCATGATGTTGCCTGGTTGTCATGTAATCCATCGCACATATTATATAACCAATCGGTTATGTGTATTGACGTGCTGGACCACGTGTTCGGAGCGCTGGCGAATCCCAGGCGCAGGCAGATCGTCACGCTCCTCGCCCGTCGAGAGCGATCCGTAATGTCAATCGCCTCGGAATTCAACATCTCGCAGCCGGCCGTCACCAAGCACCTCAATGTCTTGGAGCGCGCAGGACTCATCGAACGGAGGCGGGAAGGCCGAACGCGACAATGCAGCCTGCGGCTCGAACAGCTCGCATTGCCCGAAGCCTGGGTCGAGAGTGTTCACCGCCATTGGGAAGAGCGACTGGACACGCTGGAAGCACTGATTGAGGAGGAGAAAAGCTGATGACGCAGACAAAGCAACTTGTGAGGGCCGAGATTCGGAAGGAGCTGCCGGCGTCCGTGGAGACCGTGTGGGACTGGTTCACGGATCCCGACCGGCTGGCCGTCTGGGGCTGTGGCCGAACGTACGACCATGTGGCTATTGACATCGATCTGAGGCCGGGTGGGGTCATCCACCACCGTGTAACCGGGAAGGACGACGGCATCCCATGGACTTTCCACGGCGTCTACCACGACATTGAGCCGGCGAGGAGGCTGTCGTACACATTCGACTGGAAGTCCGACTGGCGGGAGCCGCCCACCCCCAGCCTTGTGGACATCGCCTTTGCGGCTTCGGGAGGCGGAACGGAAGTCCTCATCACCCATTCGCAGCTCCCGCCCGAGGGCGTGGAGTCGACCCAGAGCCACTGGGGCGAGTTTCTCGACGTACTGGCCGAACTCCTTCGAGACGCCTGAGCGTGGCTGACCGCCAGCAGTTCCTCCATCAGTTCCTTCCGGGCGACAGGCCCCAGCTTGCCACCGACCCGAGCGCATGGACCGATGCGGACAACCGAATCGGCGAGGCACACTACGAACGGCTGAAGAAGGCGACCGAAGATGGAGTCGTGATTCTCGCCGGTTTGAGTCTGGATCGCGTGGGCCCGGCCATCGTCATCTTCGAAGCGGAAGACAAAGAGAAGGCGCGTCGGTTCATGGAGGAAGACCCTTTTGTCGAGCACGGGCTATTCAAGGCCAGCATTCATCCCTTCCGGGCTTCCCTCGTGCGAGGCGCCTGAGATTCTTGAACGAAGGCGCCCGGGGTAGAGGTCGGCCGATCAACCGCTAACACGGGCTTCGGCCCGCTTACTTTCACCTATCCTCTCTTGCTCTTTATATCCGACATACGGTTCTTCGGAAGGGGGACATCCACGGAGCGGTCCTCTGTCTCCGCTTCACCGGTAACGAAGGTGCCAGCGGATGCCACTCCCCTTCCTCTTCCCGAGGGGACGGCGGGACTCCGGGTGCTGGCCATGTACCCCTTCCTCACGGAAGCCTCCCGCTACATTCGGCAGCACGGCTTGCCGATCGAAGAGGTTCTCGATCACCGTGCTTTCGAGGGCGCCCGAAGCCGCGCCCGAAGGAAGGTCTTCACCTCTCTGGATACGGGAGATCTGCCCAACCCTCCGCTCTCCCGTTCAGCCGAATGTCTGGAGGCCCTCTACGCCTACCCCCTGGCGCGGATTCTCGTGTCCTGCGTTGGCGACAGCTTCCTCGTACGCCGTTACGCCTTGGCCGAAGCCGACCTGGCCCGACGTCGCCTCTCCCGGGAGGACGACGAGTTCCTCCTTACGCTCAGTCGCGCCCTCGGGCTCGACACCCTCCAGGAGGGCGCCTACCGCCTGCACTTCAGCGACTTCCTTCGGGCGACCCGGCAGCTCCGCGGGAAGGAGTGGAAGCTGATCAACCAGCCCGTCCAGGATGGGTTCGTCCTTCTGAGCCGGGACCGGTTCCTCCGCGTCGTGGAGGGGCACCTCCGCAACCGGTTCGAGGCGGAGCTCCCCCTCGAGGTCAACCCTACCCTCCTCCGCGCCTTCGAGGAGGAGGTGATGGAGTTGCGGACGGCGCTACGGGATCGGCGCTCGAAACTCCAGGGGGAGGACCTCGGGGCCATCCGGGTCACCAACTTCCCCCCGTGCATGCAGAAGCTGCTGGCTGCGGTCCTGGCCTCTGAGAACGTCTCCCACCCCGGACGGTTCGCCCTGGTGGCGTTCATGAACAACATCGGCCTCGGCTTCGACGAGATCTACCAGATCTTCGCCTCGGTGCCGGACTTTCGGGAGAGCGTCACCCGGTACCAGATCGAGCACATCACGGGGCAGATCTCGAGCACCGTGTACACCGCCCCCGAGTGCAGCACCATGAAGTCCTATGGAATCTGCCCGGGCCCGGACAACCTCTGCGAGACGATCACCCATCCCCTCTCCTACTACCGAAAGAAGACGCGGATGGCGGGGACGGCCAAGGCTAGGAAGGCCCCGAGTGACCAACCCGTGCGGGGCGCCTCTTAGCCGGATCCCTCCCCCGCCCCGAGCCGCTTCCACGCCTCGACGCCCCGCTGGATAGCCGTGAGGTTGCCCAGGACCCCAAACAGGAGGAGCGCGTACTCCATCATGGTGAAGCTGAGGACGCCGACGCCGAGGAACAGAGCCGCACCCGGGTCGAGGAACAGGTGGAGAAGGAGGACCACGAGGAGAATGACGAGCCGGTCCGCCCGTCCCAGGAGGCCTCCGTAGAGGCGCCCGATCCCGACCGCCTGCGCCTGCGTTCCCAGGTAGCTGGTCAACAGGACTCCGAGGAGGCCGAAGAAGGCGATGGGCTGGCGGGCGTAGATGCTGAAGAAGATTCCCGCGAGGATGAGGACGTCCGCGTAGCGGTCGAACACGTGATCCATGAAGTCTCCGCGGGGCGACGCGATTCCACGGAGGCGGGCCACCTTCCCGTCGAGGGCGTCGAGCAGGGAGCTCACGCTGAGGGCGATGAAGGCCGCGAGCAGCGCCAGGACTTCGTTGAGCAACCCCGCGAGGGCCAGGAGCAGACCCGCAAGGCCCGCCGTGGCGAGGCCGAGCCACGAAAGGAGATTCGGCGAAAGGTGGCGTAGCCGGACGGCCATGGGCGTAAGGATCCGATCCGCCACCTCACGGTACGAGTCCAAGACCACGGCTTCAACCCTCCCGGTGTCTCCTCTTGGAGGGAAGGGACATGGCCCCCTCCCTCATCACTTTTATCGCCCTGTCTCGCTTGGGAGCCGCGTGGACCCCGAGGGAAGGGACAGGCGCCCGCCGCGATCCAAGCGACTCCGCAATCTCCTCTGGTTTGTTATCCCGACCCTCATGATCGTGGTGGGCGTCGGGCTGACCATCGCTTCCTCCCTCCCCCAGTCAATGATGGTTGGGACAGAGAATTTCGAGGGAACGGCCGCCCCGGGGGATACCACGCGGCCCTTGGCGCGGACGGACTATACAGCCGTCGCCCTTGAGGCCAACAGCCTTCCTTGTCCTCTATCCGTTTACCCTTTGAGTCAAGGCGAGCACCGCATCTACATTGAGCGTGGCGATCTGCCGCCGGCGAGCCTGAACTGCGACCGACCTTTCCTCAACCTGACGAACCTCGTGACCCACTTCGTGCTTCGGAATCTGGACCCGCTCGAGGACCAGAATTACACCGTGGATGCCGCCTACTTTGCCGTGTCCCGTCCCTACCTCAGCCTCGCCATTCCCGCCATCATCCTGGTGTTCGTGGGGGGCGTCACGCTCCTCGTACGCATGTTCACCCGCGGCATCGAGCGCTTCATGCGGGATGCTGATCGGAAGTAAAGAAAACAAAAGGAAAGGGAGGGGTGGGCGCCCGGAGGGCGCACCCCTCGAGGGTTGTGTTCGCTAGGGTGGCCTACATGGTGCCCTTTCGTCCCCAGACGACTGCTAGCGCGACCGCGACGACCGCGATGACGATGCCCACAATGGCCACGATCAACACGGTGTTCGCGAGGCTGGCTGCGGCGTTGGCGGAGTCCACCGCGGCCTGCGTGGCCGCCGTGTTCTCGTCGATGGTGTCCTGGAAGTCGATCAGGGCTTCGTCGATGATCTGCGTGACCTCGGCGACGATGGAGCTGGCCAGGCTAAGGGACGTGAACGATTGCGTATTCACGACCGGCAGGGCCGCCTCTTCGCCGACGATGATGGTCTGCAGCGTGTATGTGCCTTCGACGAGGGCCGTTGTCTGGTCTGCGGAGAGCTGTGCCTCCCACTGACCCGGACCAACCCGCACGGCGTCTCCGGTGAAGAGAACCTGTCTCGTGGCCGGATCGGTCACGAGCCAGGCGGCCGTTTGGATTAGGTCGTAGCTCTGCTGGTTGAGGCTGGTCGTGAACCCGAAGATGGCTGGGAACGTCTGGACGACCTGCGGCGGCGTGCCGATGGTGACCTCGGGCAGTCGGATCTCCGCGAGGTTGTCCCACTTGTTGATGTCGAACGGATAGCCCGTTCGCTTGGCTGTGTAGAGCGCGCCTTCCGGCGCGGTGAAGTACTGGTCGAGGATGTACGGACCGTTCGAGACCATGTAGTTGCAGTTCCAGATCGATGGCCCGTCCGTGCAACCTCCTGCGGCCGGATTTCTCCATTCGTCCAAGGCGGCCCAACGAGCCGTAGCCTCGGCTGGCGTGATCCCGCCCGTCGGCGTGGTCAGGTACGCAGGCTGGGTGTTCGCTGCCACGTCGGCAGCGAGGAGGATGTCGTACGCCGCGAAGGTAGCCCCCTTGGCCAGATCCGCCTCCGGGACCCCGATCGCGGTCGCGTCTGTGTCGCTGAGCGCGGTTGCCGATGGATCGGTCGCAGGGAGTAGGACCGACGTGGCCATAATGTGTGTGAGTTCCCACGGGTAGAGGGCCCACACATCTGCGAATGTCGCAGCCAGGCTGATGTCCGGGTTGAAGAAGTTGTACCAGACTCGGATGCTGTCGTCCGCGAGGTACTCGAAGGCACGGAACTGTTCGGCCCACAGGGCGTAGAACTGCAGGTTCGACGTGAACGGATTCACCGCTGAGATGTCACCTTCGGCGACGCGCGAGATCATGGCAAGGGTCGCGTTAATGTCATCCATGGTGATCGGCTGGCCGTGATGCCACTCGCCATACGTGAACGTGAAGTCCACGTAGGTCTGCGACTCCAACCCAGGCCCGACCGCCTCAAAGGCGTTCGAGGATAAGTTGAACCACAGCGCCGTGTCGGGGACGGCCATCGTGCCGAGCGGCCCCACCGATGTAACGTCGAAGTCCGCTCGAATGCCTTGGGCGACACCGAGGTGCGGATGCGTCGCCACCCCGTGGTCGATGTAGGCCCAGTGCTGGTACACGGAGTAGACGTCGTCGTAGCCACCGTAGTGGTTCCACCCTGACCCGGTGTGGACAGGCTGAGCCACGCGGAGCGATCCGCCCTCTTGGTTGTCGAGACGCGCGGTGTGGAGAACCCAGGGGTTCTGGTTCCCGGAGAACACGTTGAACACGCTATCGCTCACACGGTTGTTGTAAGCGTGGGTGTCCTGGTCCGCAAGGATGAACCCCCTGACGCCGTCCTTCATGCCCGCGCGGTAGCAGTCCCGAATGAGGTCTTGCCGCTCGTCGATGCTAACGTAGTTGCCCTCGAAGACGGCCGTGCATGGCACGTCCACGCTGGCTCCTGGGCTGTGGTCGTCCCAGATGGCCGAACCGAGGTCGCCGTTGAACCAGAACTGGCCTGTGGTGTCGTCGAACTGGACGAACCCGCCCGAGCCCCATCCCTCGGTGTACATGTCCCACGTCCCGAGCTTGGCGTCGGTGAAGTAGACTTCCGTGATGGCGGGGATGAAGGCCAGAGGCTTCAGGGTGGGGGTGAACCCAAGCGCTTCCACCTCGGTGGCCAGGTATTCTCCGATCTCGAACCGGAAGTCCTCGATCCGGTGGATGATGGTGACCTCGACTTCGTTGCCATTCACGAGCCACTTGTTCGTGGCCGCGTCGAAGCTCGATCCCGCGACCTTCCCCATGGCGCCGTCGACCTGGGCCTTTGCCCGGGCCGGGTTGTACGCGTACTCGGCATCGAGGGCCGCCATGAAGGCGGCGTCCTGCACGTATCCAGGCTCGACGGCGAAGTTCGCGTGGGTCATCGGGATGGCAAAGCCACCCGCGATCTCGTCGACGACGAACTGCCTGTCGACAGCCCAATGGATGGCTTCCCGGATTTCCCGGATCGTGAACGGGCTGAAGCTGCCATCGTTCGGCGCGACGGGGTTGGAAATGAACCCTCGGGATCCGCCGAACGAAGACTGGATGTAGATGTTCGGGTCATTCTGGGCCGCAATGCGGTCCGACGGGTCATCGAGGGTGAAGATATACATGTGCGTGTCGCCACTGGATAGGGAAGAGACCGCCTGGTCTTGCGGAACCACCGAGAAGACGATTTCGCTTACCCATCCTCCGTTGAGTTGGGCGGCGGCATGTCTAGGTATGAGTGCGGCACCGAGTGCCAGCAGGAGTGCTATCGCTGCTATCACTACAATTGCTTTTTTCAACATTCTTTTCCTCCTCTTGCTTGCTCCCCCGATCAACTAGGAACAGGTGCTTTTGAGGTTCAGGTCGCCGAAGCGACCCATCTATTTAACGCTTTCCTGGGCCAGAACAGCAGGTCGAAGGCGCCATCGATTCAGCTCGGAGGCAGCTTGTAGGGAACGACCTCACCCCCCATCCGGAAAGG
Organism: Thermoplasmata archaeon; assembly: GCA_046759265.1. GTDB lineage: Archaea > Thermoplasmatota > Thermoplasmata > RBG-16-68-12 > JAJISG01 > JAJISK01. The sequence continues at coordinate 12,260 of JBHIBW010000009.1, read as the reverse complement.
CCTTACGAGATTCAACGCTTTGACTCCCGAGGATAAAGGAATTCTATGCTCCGGGCACGTTTCCCCTCATGTGGAGTTGGGCCATCCCATCGATCTAGATCCCCGCCAGGGGCAGGGTGGCATCACCGTCTACGCCCGTGGCCTGTCCTGTGCGCCTTCTTGCTCCTTTCCCTCCTCCTTGCCACGCTCTTCCAGCCCCATGCCCACGGCAGTGGCGTAGGCCTTCGCTGGCAGACCGAGACCGTCGAGCAGGGATCTCCCAACGGCCTGTTCACGAGCCTCTCTCTGGATGCGACGGGCCGCCCTCACATCGCTTACATCGACGGAGGCGCGGACACGCTGAAGTATGCCGTATTGACCGAGCCGGGTTGGGAGATCGAACAGGTAGCCGCGCAAGGAGGTTTCCACGGGCAGACGAACTTGGTCCTCGATGACCAAGGGCGTCCCCACATTGCCTACTACGAGGGTCGAACCGGGTTTCTGATGTATGCTACCCGGAACGGCTCGGTCTGGGACAGACATCGCGTTGAGCGCACCTCCTTCGGAGGTCCCAATGGCCTTGCCGTCGATGCCTTGGGCACCGTTCACTTGGCCTACAGTTTCCTGAATTCGAGGCTGAGGTACGGCCAGTGGACCGGGACGGATTGGTCCATTGAGGAGGTGGATGCGGAGTCACTCGCTGTAAGACACGTCTCCCTCGCTCTGGACCCGGAGTCACGTCCGCACATCGCCTATCACGGGTTCCCAAACCTGCGATACGCAATCTGGACGGGGACTCAATGGCAGATCGAGGACATCGAGTTGACTCCTGAGATTGGGCTCTATGTCGCCCTCGCGGTCGACTCGGTCGGCTCATCCCACGTGGCCTACCGGGATCCGTTGCTGAGGGACCTGAAGTACGCACGACGGGATCAGGGAGTCTGGAGTGTCGAGACAGTGGACGCATTCGGGGACGCGGGATGGTTCGCCTCGATCGCCCTCGACGAGGAGGACGCGCCCCACGTCGCCTATTATGAACGTCTGCGTTCCGAGCTCCGACACGCACGTCGCCTCTCCGTCGGCTGGTTTGTGGAAGAGGTGGACTCTCAGGGCGTCGTCGGATGGTACCCCTCGATCGCCGTGGATGGGGAGACCCCGCACGTCTCGTATCATGATTGGAGTGGCGGCAGTCTCAGGTACGCTGCCGGCGCCCCGGAACTGGCCATTAGAACTCTTCCGGCCAGTGGCAGGTCCCAGACGGAGGTCGTCCTTCGAGGAGACTTACTGGCCCTAGGCGAGCTTGACGGAGCGGATGTCTTCTTCGAATGGAGACCGGAGGGGCAACGGCGCTGGCGTTCTCTGCCCGCGGGCCACTTGAGCGCAGAGGGGGTCTACGAGGCCGTTCTCCCGGACCTGGCACCCGATCATGAATACGAATTCCGGGCCCGTGCACACGGTCTACCGAACGTGGTCGCGGTGGGTGAAACCCTCGACTTTCGAACCCTCGCGTTTGTGGATCAGGAGGCAATTTACCGTTTCCAGGTGGGAACAACCATCACGATTTCGGTCTTGGTGGGCCTCCTCCTGCTCTGGTTCGCCCTGCTGGCTCGCCGGAGCTTCCGGGACCGTCGGTGGAAGGGAAGACCTCGGCGGTAGGCCCTCCTCTCGTGCTGCCCTTGCCTGCGCCCTCACGATGCGAGATGGCACGCCACAAAATGGTTAGGTCGGAGTTCGCGAAGGAGCGGTTCCTCGACGTCGCACAGACCGGCCTTCGCGATAGGGCAACGTGGATGGAAGCGACATCCTGCGGGCGGGACCACGAGGCTGGGAGGCTCTCCGGGGAGGGCCGGACGATCCCGGAATCGGTTCTCGGGGTCGGGATCCGGGATCGCCTCAATCAGGGCCTGAGTGTAGGGGTGAAGCGGCTCGGCCAGGAGGCTCTCGTGGCCACCCACCTCCACGAGTTTGCCGGCGTACATGATGCCGATGCGCTGGGCAAAGTGGTGCGCGGTCGCCAGGTCGTGCGTAATGTGCAGGAACCCGACGCCGAGCGTATCTTGAATCTCTTGCAGGAGTCGCAGAATGCTGACCTTCACGGAGGCGTCCAACATCGAGACGGGCTCGTCGGCCACGATAAACTCCGGGTCGAGGATCATGGCCCGCGCGACGACCACTCGCTGTCGCTGCCCTCCGCTGAGCATATGGGGAAACTTATGGGCGAAGAACTCGGGCGGGCTGAGATGCACCTGGTCCAAGGCCTGCAACACCTTCTCCCAGCGCTCCCCCCGATCGCCCAGTCCATGAATGACCAAGGGCTCCTCGAGTGCTTTGTTGATTGGGTACATCGGGTTTAGGCTGGAGTAGGGGTCCTGGGGAATCATCTGGGCCTTGCGGCGGAGCCATTGGAGCTGCTTTGTTGGGGTGTGGGAGACGATCTGGCCGTCGAACTGAATCTCCCCCGCGGTGGGTTCCAGCAGTCGAAGGATCGTTCGCCCAAGAGTGGTCTTCCCGCTCCCGCTCTCGCCGACGAGGGCGACGGTTTCGCCCTGCCCGATGGCCAAGGTGACGTCCTCGACGGCGCGCACATGGAGCGGCTTCCGAAACATCCCGCCCCCGATCTCGAACCACTTGGTGAGTCCGGTGAGGGTGAGGATGGGGTCTTGCCCGTCAGCCACTGGTCTTCCTCCCTTCCCGCAGCAGAAGGCAGGCAGCCCGATGCTCCTCCCCGATCATCCAAGGATCCGTTACGTCATGAAGCGTAATGGTCACACCGCCGTCGGCCACCTTCAGTTGTTGGACGGCCTTAAACGCCCGAATCGCCTCGCTCTCCTCACGAACGGCTCTTTCAATCTCCCGCCGAAGGGTGTTCGGATCCGCTCCGTCTTCGGGCTCCACGACGAGGGTCTGGTCGTTTTCAACACGGAGTTCCCGCCAGGAGAGCCCGTTCCCTCCCGATTCGAAGCTCATCCTCTCCAACGCGTCCGCCATTTCCTGCGCGGACCAGCCACACTCATTGAAGGAGACGGAACAGCGCGGGTGGAACCGACAGGCCAGGGGCGGTTCGAGTAAGTCCGGAGGCGACCCTGGAATTGAGATTGGGCTCTCCGTGCTGCGAAGCAGAGGGACGCTCTTCAGGAGGGCCTCAGTGTATGGGTGCTGGGGATCGGCGTACACCCGCTCCGCCGGCCCGATTTCGAGGGCCTTTCCGGCGTACATGATGCAGATCTCATCCGCGAGTTCGCTGGCCAAGCCCAGATCGTGGGTGATGAAAACGTACGAGAGGTGCTCCTCGCGCTTGAGGCGCTTCAGGAGGTTGATGATGTTGGCCTGCGTCATGACGTCGAGGGCGGAGGTGGGCTCGTCAAGAATGACGAGCTTCGGCCGAAGGATGAGGGCCATCGCGATGACGACCCGTTGCTTCATCCCCCCGCTGAGCTCGTGGGGAAAGCTCTTCTCCACATAGTCGGGAAGGCCCACGCTGCGCAGACCCTCGCGCGCCCGGGCCCGCGCCTCCTCGTCCTCGGCGTCCAGGTGAATCTGCAGCGGCTCGGCGACCTGCTTCGCTACCCGAGCGGTCGGGTTCAGAGCGTTCATCGCTCCCTGGAAGACCATTGAGATGCCTTGCCACCGGACGTCCTTGCGGAACTCCTCGTCGCTGAGGGCCATGATGTCCGTGCCGTCCAGACTCACCCGGCCCTCGTACCGCGCGACGTTCTTCGGCAAGAGCCTCAGGATAGCGGAGGCCGTGGAGGTCTTCCCGCAGCCGCTCTCTCCGACGATGGCCAGGGTGTGTCCCGGCTCCACGTCGAACGTGACCTCATCGACGGCCTTTACTGGGCCCTTCTGCGTCCGATAGTGGAGGAAGAGGTCTTCAACTTCGAGGATCGGCATGAACTTTCCCCCCCGCTCATTGTTCCCGCAACCTCGGATTCAGTACCTTGTCGAAGGAGTACCCGAGGAGCGCAAAGGCCACAGTCGCAAAGATGATGCCCGCCGCGGGGAGCGCAATCCACCACCAGAATCCGTTAAACATCGCGTTGGATGCATAGGCGTCCCCGAGCAGGCTCCCCCACGTCGGAAGGACCGGATCACCGAGGCCGAGGAACGCCAAGGAGGCTTCCAGGAAAATGAAGGCCGGCACGCTCAGCGCAATGAGGGCGAAGGTGTAAGGCATCACCCGCGGGAGGATGTGCCGGAACAGGATTCGCATCTTGCTCGCGCCATAGGACAGGGCAGATTCCACATACTGCTCCTCTTTAACCTGTAAGACCAGGCTGCGTATGACCTTGGTCGTGCCCCCCACCAGGCCGAAGAGCACGAGGACGATTAAGATAGACCAGATCCCCGGCCTATAGAAAATTGAAATGAGGATGAGGATTGGTAACAGGGGCAGGATCAAGAAGAAGTCCGCGGCTCGCTGGACCGCCTCATCCGCACGCCCACCGTACCAACCCGACACGGCCCCGAAGACCGTCTGCGTGAGAACGATGATGAGGGCCGCACTGGTGCCGAAGGCCAGGGCCACCGGTGCCCCCCACAGGATTCCTGTCAGCAGGTCCCGCCGAAAGTTGTCCGTACCCGCCAGACCGAAGATCTGGCCATACACGAGAAGTTTCCCGTCGAGATCATCCTCGGCTCCAAATGCGACGGACACGACGCGGAATGCGTATTCCCCCTTGAGGACGCGCGCTCGGTTTGGATCCAGCATGTCCTCGCCGCCCGCGGCAAACAATGTAACTTCCGTCCTAGGGAATGCGACATCGGTAGCGTTGTAGGTGGACATCGCCCAGGTTCGAGTGTTCTTGAGGGCTTCGGGGACGGTGAGGGGCAGAGAGAATGGGTAATTGTTGGCTGTCGGGACGCGTTGTTCGGGTGTCGTCCGGAGGAGTTCGATCACCTCCCCATCCGGTCGCTCGAACTGCATGGAGACGAGGGGGCTGACGTTGCCAAAGGACGCGAACAGGCGAAACGTCAGCTCCGAAGGAAAGTAGTCGGCTTCAAAGTCAAAGGTCCGTCGAAGGACGATTGTGGTAATTCCAAACGTCTCCGAAACGATCCTTGTCTTTCGAAAGTCGTCGCCCTCGAAGATCTGGGTTCGGGGTAGGGTCCCCGCCACGAACACGTCGGACCACTCGGGACCCGCCGTCCTGGGGTTATCAACCCATGCCGACACATCCCCCCACGTTCGCACAACGTCGTAGGGGGCGTAAAGCGGTACGACCACGACCATCGCCAGGAGGACGCCCAGCATGAGCCCCCCAACGATTCCGCTCACCGTGCGAAAGGCCGTCTTCAGGGTCGCAACGATACCCAAGGTCGGCGGTGCGGCCAAGGCTCACCCACCTCGGGCGGACTTGACGCGGGGATCAAGGAGTCCATACGTGAGATCCAGAATGAACACCGTCGCCACGAGCAACATGGCATAGATTGCAATGAGGCCGATGATGACAGGTGCATCAAACACGGTGATGGCTTCGAAATACAGGAGGCCGATGCCGGGCCAGTTGAATACGGTCTCCGTGATGATGGCCCCAAACCAGGAGCCGATGAGCGTTAGGGCCAGGGAGGTGACGATGGGAGGGGAGGCCGCTCGCAGGACGTACTTCCGTTGGAGCGCACCCTCCGATAACCCCTTGGCCCTGCCTGCCATGACGAAGTCCTCGTCTTGAATTTGGAGAACGAGGTTCCTCGTCGTGTAGGCCCATGACCCGAAGATGGCAAAAACGACGGTAAACAGCGGGAGGGCCAGATGATACATGAAATCCGCGGTGTAGAGCCATGGGTCTGTTGGCGGTGGCACCGACAAGAACCCTCCTGGTGGAACCCAGCGCAACCCATACGCGAAGACGAGGATGAAGTAAATACCGAACACCCACGGAGGGACGACGAAAGTGGTGATGGATAGGATTGTCAGGCCCCTGTCGGTGGCACTCATCGCCCTCCGTGCCATCTTCATCCCGAGCCAGATGCCAAAGGCCGCGGCGATGATGTCTGCCGTAAAGAAGAGAATCAGGGTTCGGGGGAGGCGTTCGAGGACGATATTGTAAATCTGCTTGGAACCCGCGGCGTCGTGCAAGCTGATCGCTTGCCCTAAATTCAGTTGCAACGCGTCGATAGTGTACCCTATCGTCTTTGGGAGAAAGGGCTCGTTCAGGCCCCGGGCCTCGACTAGGGCATCGAAGGACGTGTTAAAGATTTCGTTCTGGACTTCCGGAGGGAGAGTGTTAAAGGTGGGATCGCCCCGCAATTGCTGGTTCAATGCAAAGGCGATTTGCCCCTTCAATAGCTCGTCAATGAGGCCCCCGAAATTGGCGATGACGACGCTGATGTAGACCGCCGCAACGAGGGTGATAACGAGGAAGACACCTCGTTTGATGAGGTATCTAGCGAGGGCCACGTCCAGTCTAGGCTGGGAACCTTATATAATCCTTCTCCCGAGCCATTTCATCGCCTCCCAGTCCCCTTGTGAAACCCTTCACCGGAGCGGGCCCAGAAACATGAAAAATCGGCGCCCGCCAAGCCCGAAAAGCTAGCGCGAGGGCACCCGTGTCAGAAGACCCGCGAGGACGACAAGCAAGCCCGCCGTCCAGGGAAGTATGGTCCACGGGACGAGGAGGGGCAGAAGGGCGTCCGCACCGACCGCGGGCACAACGAACATCAAGCCTTCTGGCACACCGGTCGCCATGAACCCGTGGAAGAGGCCCGTAAAGGTTGCGAGGTCGGTCCAAGCATAGGAGTAGGAGAGGATCTCCACCGTTCGGAAGGCCCCAATGAGCTGCCCAAACAGCTGGAAGCCGAGCGGCCTGAGCAGGTTAAACCCCAGCCATACGGGGGCCATGATGAGGCCGATGTACTCGGGCGCGACGAGGTACCCGAACACGAGGGCTAGGAGAAGGAACAATGCGGACAGGAGCAGAGTCGCCACAACGAAGGCGACGACGATTGCAGTGTCGACGGTCTCCCCCGTCATTCCCTGGATCAGAAAGGCGGCCGCCAGCGTCAGCGGGATCAGGGGAACTGCCAGCCCCACCATAAGCCCCGCGAACTTTCCGGCAGCAACGAACCCTGTGGAGCCCCGCTTTGACAGGGTCAGGGGAAGAACACCGGTCGCTCTGTCCTCTTCCAAGCTCGCCCGTGCGATGACGACGGGGATCAGGGGCAGGAACAGGGGCGTGATGAAGGCCAGCGTGACCAAGGCGCCGTCGGCCCCTCTCTGCCAAAGATGGAGGGTGGACGGGTCTTCTTCGGATGCTGCTGCATCGGAGGCCGCGTCCCCCACGTACCAGGCCAGGGCTAGTGTGGCCGCGGCCACCAAGGCGATGGCGACACCCAGCCGGGGTCTCAGGACCGATCGCTTCAGGTCCTTGATTAAGAATCCAACAAAAGGCTGCGTCGCGCGTGCGAACATCAGTCCTCGCTCCCGACGATGGCCCGGAAGACGTCACCCAACGTCATCTCGGCCTCCTTGGTCTGGCTCACCTGAAGGCCTCTTTCCGTGAGGGCTTCTTTCAACCTCTGGGCGTCGATCTTGCCCGGATCGACGTACGCCACCGTTACCGTAGGGGCCTCCTCGACTTCGATTACCCCATCGATGTCTTTGAGAGCGGAAGTGGCCGAAACTCCTCCATCGACTTTCACGAAGATTCGGGCGTGTCTTCCCTGCCCCACTCGCGTCAGGAGCGTTTTCGTCTCGAGCCCGGGCATGGCCCGACCCTCCACGATGACGGAGATGCGGTCGCACGCCGCTGCCGCGTCCTTTAGCAGGGGCGATGTCAAGAGGATCGTCGCTCCCTGGCGACTGAGTTCCCTCATGACCCCAAGCAAGCCTTCTCTGTCCTCTCCAGCAACTCCCGTGAGCGGTTCATCGAGGAGGAGGACCTTCGGATCGGAGAGGAGAGCCTGCGCCAACGCGAGCTTCTTCTGCTGACCCTTTGTGTAGCCGGCGGGGTTCCCGGAAAGGTCGTCGGAAATCGCTAGGAAATTCGTAACCTCTTCAATCCTACCCCTGGCCTTGCGACCGGGCAAACCAGAGACGCGAGCCCAAAATCGGAGGTAGTCGAGGCCGTCCTCCCAAAGCCTGAAGTCCGTTACGTCGGGCATGAAACCAAGAACCGGCCTCGCTTTTCGTGCGTCCGCGACGACGTCGAATCCGCCAACCTTGGCTGAGCCTCCATCGGGTCGCAAGGTGGTTGCAAGGATTCGCAAGATGGTCGTTTTTCCTGCTCCCTTGGACCCTAGAAGGCCGTGCACGACGCCTGTATCCACTTGAAATGAGACGTTCTCCAGAGCGGATACGGGTTCTCTCCAACCGAATGATTTGACCAGCCCCTCGACGTCGATCACGGCGAGGTAAGCATCGAGGCCTGCCATTAAAGGCTTCCACCACCTGGAGATTGACTCGTTGGCGCACCCCTCTTTGCCGACCGACCTCCCCGGTCTAAGGGCCTTCCGTTCGGCAAGCGGAAGCGTCCTTTGGGACCGATGTCCTTCGCAAGAGGCCAACGAATTCGAGAACCTTTTTGCCCAGCTGTGCCCTTAGCAAAACGAAGTCATGACCCTTCGAGGGCGCAGCCTTCTGAGGACGTCCGTCTTTGTCGGAGGGATCACGTTGCTTGTCGTCTCAATCCTACCTCCCCATGTGGCCGGGCGCTGTTTTGGGGTTCCCGAGGGGCTTGGGGAGGACGGAGTCGATTCCTGGTATCTGCAGCTGGATGTACGTTCGGACAGCGGGTTTGAGGACTTCGCCATACTGGGTTTTCATCCCCTTGCGACACCGGGCTTCGATCGGAGCTACGACCAATTCGAGATCCCCTTCGACTTCAGCCCAGGCAGTGGGCTGTTCGAATTGTTCGCCTACTTCCATTACCCGGAGAACAACGGGGAATTCCTCGGCTTTCCGGAGGACAGCCCGACTCCACAGAGGCTGGCAATCAGTACGATCCAGCCCCGCACCGAGATGGTGTGGCCTCTCCAGATCGCCTACCTCGCGGACTCCGACACGGCGATCGAGATCTCGTGGAACCGATCTGAAGTTGCAGACCTCGAGGAGTTTGATGTCGGTTTCCACACGCCTTTCGCGGAGTGGCTCAACATGACTCAGGTCTCAAGTTACACCTTTAACGCGTCCCTGGGAATCTACAATTTCGTGGTGGATGCCCACGGCGGCCCGGACGCCCTGGCGGGTGCCGAGACGCCCGAGACAGACGTCCTCGTCCTGGTCGCCAGTTTCGGTGCATATGCGGCCGCGATCGGGCTCATTTTGGCCTTGCGGTGGATGCGAAAACGGGCCGGGTAAAGGGCCCGAGGTGAGTTGGAGAGCGCACCGCATGGCAACCGTGATATCGGCACCACGGAGTTGGGACTCCGATGCCCCGGTATCGGGTTGTCTTGGTGGAGCCTCGCGAGGGAGGAAACGTCGGCGCGGTCGCCCGCATCATGGCCAATCTGGGCTACGAGGACTTGGTCCTGGTGAAGCCAGGTTCCCTCGAGGGGGCGTACCGAAGGGCGATGCACGGTCGCGGGGTGTTAAAGAAGGCGCAGACGGCCCCCGACCTGCTGACGGCAACCGAGGACGCCGACCTCACCGTGGGCACGACGGCCATCCCGACCGCGAAGGAGGAGGCCTTTCATCGTCATGCCCTGACGCCCTGGGATCTCGCCGCGCGGGTACAACAGATCGAGGGGACGGTCGCCCTCCTCTTTGGGAGGGAGGACTTCGGCCTCTACAACACGGAACTCGATGGGGTGGACGCGCTGGTCCACATCCCCTCCCGTTCTGAGTACCCGGTGCTGAACCTCTCCCACGCTGTGGGCATCGTTCTGTATGAGCTCCACAAGAGCCATGAGATTCCCGCGCTGGACCCGCCCCGCGTCGCCTCCGGCGTCGAGAAGGAGCGGCTTCACCAGACGTTCACGGAGTTTCTGGGTGTCACGAGATACCCCGCCCACAAGCGGAGGAGGACCAAGGTGATGTTCCGCCGTCTCCTCGGTCGCGCCACCCCGTCCAAGTGGGAATTCCACGCCCTGATGGGGGTGTTCCAAGGCGGGATCAAGGCGGTTAAAAGGCCGCCGGGATCCCGAGAGCCCGATCGGTCTTCTTGATGCTCTTCTCTTTCTCGGACTCCAGCTCGAGCATCGCCCGGACCGCGTCCACGTTCTCCGGCACGACGTCGGCCTCCTGATGAACGGCTTGGAAGTAGTAGAGGGTACGGTCCTGCACCTGGACTCCATCTTCCCAGATCGCGATCTCGTACAGGTCCGATCGCGACCGTTGGAGGTCCCGAGCGAGCTCGATGACCTGGGCGGTAGAGGTGATGCCTTCGGCACCCCGGACGAAGCGGAGCCGGGGGGTGTCCCGCCAGGCCGCTAGCACATCCTCAGTGGTCACTTCCCCCTCCAAGTCTACCGTCACGGCGTGGAGGTGCATCATGGTCGTGGGGACCTTCACGGCGATCGTCTGGATGGGCAGTCCTTTGAGGACGCTCTGGACGTCCGGTCCGTGATGGGAAGGCACCTTGAGCTCGGGTACGATTGCGTTGATGGGTCCCCGCTTCGTATCCCATGGGTCGGCCGCCCGTCGGACCATGACGGCATTGACGTCTACCACCCCGAAACGCAGCTGGAGCGGGTAGAGAGTTCGGATCAGCCCCGTCGTGTTGCACGAGGGCACACGAAGGCGATCCGCCCCGAGGGCCGCTTCGTAGTTCACGTTCGCGTTGAAGGACAGGCCGGCGAGGGCGTGCTTCTCGCCCCCTTGCCAGACGGCCTTCACCCCTGCCTTCTCGTACACCGGTCGGTATCCGCTTCCTTTGGGCGTCCCATCGAGGACGAGATCCGCGTCGGGGAGCAGGTCCTCCAGCGTGCCCTCCGGCTTGATCCCGATGTCTCGGAAGGCGGCCTGATGCGCCTTCGTCGCCGTGTAGAGGGGGTATCCCCGGGCGACGGCCGTACGGGCCTCGAAGGTCGGTCGGGTTTTCGTGACCCCCACGACCTCCATGTCGTCCTGGACGGCCACGGCGTCCGCCAGGCGCTTGCCCACCGTTCCGTACCCGTTGATGGCGATCTTGGCCGTCATGGCTCCTCCGAAGGAACTGCTCGCGGCAAGTTAAAGGCGTGGTTCAGTGGCGCGGAAGGTAGAGCTCCCGCCGAATCCGGGGCACCATGGCCATCAAGACCGCCGCTTCCGTGAGCTCCTCCCGCGTCAGTCGGCCTTCCGTCAGGAAGCCGATCGCCCCCTCCTTCCTGCCGATGTCTTGGATCCCCGTGAGGCGTTCCAATGCCTCTCCCACGGTCCGTCCCTTCTCGACTTCCTCCAGAACCACACCCGAGTGCCGAAATCCCGGCCCCGCCCCAAGGGTAAGCCGATCGGCGCGGTCCACCACCACACAAAACTGAACGTCCCAAGGGCCTTCGGCCCCCTCGTACTCGATCAACCCCGCCTCGACGCCGATTCCCAGGTCGGCTTCCCCGCGAACCTTCCGGGCACGGGCGATCGCGCCTTGAAGGGCCTCGACTCCTCGTGGTTGGGCCGGCACTTGCGGATCCACCTTCTGGCCGTTCACCTCCAATCGATCGAAGAGGCGTTCAAGGACCCGCCTCACAGCCTCAAGCTTGGCTGGGTTCGTCGTGCCGACCCGCACCTGAAGCGTGCGCAGTAGCTTCCCCGTCGAGTCAATTTCGCCCTGACGTATGCGCGTGGAGGAGATGGGCAGGCCGTCCTCCGCTGGCAGGTACGGAACGATAAGGATCTCCAGAGGGGCGAGACCCTTCGCCTGCCTCGCCGCGTTGAGGTCGTGGGCCGTCTGCTCCGTCTCCGGGGAGACCACGATGCCTTGCAGGTCCTCGATGCGGTCCGCGGGTCCGAAGCGCTGGTGAATCTCCTCGATTCGGTGCCGTGTCCAACCCCGGTTCCCGAGGTACCTCTCCAGGCGCCGCTTCCGCTTGGAGAAGGGTGCCACCTCTCCCTCCTTCTCCGTCGCCATCTCATCGGACGCGAGGCCGATGAGGACCTCCTCCGCCACCGCGAAGGCCTTGCCGAGGAGCACCCCGTGTCCGTCGTGGATCGGGTCGAAGGTCCCACCGAGGGCGACTTTCATGGGATCGAACCTCTCGATCGTGGATGGACAAGAGGGTCCAACGCGGCGTTCAAACCTTCCCGAGAAGGCGCCGAAAGGTTCTCATGCGTTATGCTCAGATTAGTAAAACGTTTCGGAAGCATTAAGTACCTAGACCCGCGATAGTCGCGCATCTCCCCCACCGGAGGCACTCATGAAGAAGCTGGG
>JBHIBW010000008.1:0-20625 GCA_046759265.1 Thermoplasmata archaeon | reverse complement strand
GACTCCACGAGCCGCCGCATGAAGTTGATGACCTGGCCGTGGGGATCCAGGCCGTTTCGATCGCAAAAGTCTCGGTATCGACGGAGAAGTTCAGCATCCATCCGGATGTTGAATTGGGACTTCTCTCCCTTCCCGCGGCCGGCCATCCAGGCCTTCCCTCGGCGTGCGTATTTGGGGGTCATTATATCTACCTTTGCTACTCCTGTCTGCCGCCTGCGTCCGTGCTACTTCTAGGTAGTGTTGCTACATTATGTAGGAACTGTTAAATACTTCTGTGGGATTATCGCGCCTGATAATCAGGTAAGAGAGCACCTGATCATGGGGGAACGATGGCCACCGAACGGGTCGACCTCGAGTTCGAGGAGCGTCTGAGGCGGTCCTTTGCCCCCGCCCTTCCGTACGCCCCCTACGACGCCTACGACCTCATCGACACCTTCCCAGCATCGGAGGAACTCATCGGTCGGTTCCACGAGATCTGGGGTCGGATTGAGGACCACCTCGACGTGAGTCTGACCTCCGAGGAGGCCCTGAAACACTTCCCCTCCCTGCTCCTGTACGACATCCCCGACGGCACCAGATCCACCCTCACGGTCCGCCCGGACGTGGATGTGGGCATGGACGCCGGCCTCTATTGCCTCGCCCTGATCCACACCCTCCGAGGGCTCGGCGGGCGACGGGCCGCCATCATGAGCCACACCTCGTACAACCGAAGCCGGGGAGAAGAAGGCCTGGATCGGATCTTCGCGGTCATCGCCAAGTCCACGCGCGTGGCCGCGCGGTATGCTGCGGCTCACCATGTCAACATCCGGTGGGTAGGCATGAAGCCCGACTACGAGCTCTCCAACGCCTTGCGGGAGAACTTCCCTCTGCAAGAGAAAGCCTCTTTCGACGCCTTCCTGCTGATCGACTACGTGGAGGAGATCCTGGAGCAGGAGGGACTGCGGGAGCAGCTGGAGGATCTCCCCGACGTCGACGTCTGCATCCGCCACACCAAACTCAACCTCTCGGGAGGCGGATGGATTCCCGGTAAGATGCTGCGATCGGCTTTCCTCTACTCGCAGAACGGCACGATCTTCAGCAACTGGACGTTCGACGAGCTCGTGGCGCAGGCCGCCATCGCCCTCCTTGCCAAGCTCTTCAACACCGGGGAGGGCTTGGTCAAGATGTACGGGGACCTGGACGAGGTCAAGGCGCGCTATCAGCTTCGCGAGCTTCGGCTGTTCAACCGGCAGGTTCTCCTCCGGAGTCAGCCCAGGAAGCTGTTCGTCTTCGGCTCGCCCGTCGGCTTGTACCAGGTGTACTACTGAGGACCCGCGATCACGCGAAGACGGCCTTGCCGGCGAAGAGGTCTTCCAAGGTCGCCTCCACGTCCTCAAGCTCCTGGAGCAGCCCGCTCCAATCCGGTAGGATGGGCTCGTTGGATCGCTCAAACCGCTCCACGGACTCCTTCATGGTAATCCACAGGGTGTCCGTGTCCTCCCCCTCGATGATGGTGGCCAGGTAGCAGTAGCGGCCCCGCTCCACGAGGATCTTCACGTCGCCGTGTTCGATGCGTCGGAGCGACTTCCCCAGGAGGGCGGGAAAGGAGGTCCGCATGAACGTCTGGATGGCGTCGAGGGTGGCCCCGAAGATGTCCTCGTCCACGGTCTCGTCCGGAAAGTTGGTCCGCGAGGAGATCAGGGTCCCGTTCTCGTAGATGAGGTAGACCCCCATCACGCTGTACCGACTGCTCTTCCACTTCCGCATGACGCCGGAGATCCGGTCTCGGGACACGGGAACCAGGACGTAGAGGCTGACGATGCCCGGGAGGATGAGGGTCGTCGAGAACAGGGGCATCAGGTCGAGATTCGCCACGTGGTAAACCGTGTTCGTCCCGAAGCCCAGGACGAGGGCCGCCAGGTAGGAGTTGAGGATGCCCAACATCCCCCGGCCCAGGAATTGGCTGTTCTTTCGAACCACGAGGTAGGTCCGGTACGTGTACCAGATGCCCGCGGAGGCAAAGGTGATGACGTAGGCGAGCCAGAGGAGGAACCACTCGGGCTGCAGGATGGCATTCCACCCCCACGGGAATTCGCCTTCGACACCGACCACGAGGCGCCCGCTCCAGACCAGACCCAGGGCGCCCAGGAACGGGAGGGCCAGGAGAGCATCGAACCAGTGGGGACGCGTCAGGAAGAGCTTGGTGAAGAGGAAGAAGAGGAAGGCCGCCATGGTGACGAAGCTGAAGGAGATCCGAGCCAGGAGGAAGGCGGCCGCCATCTCGATGGTCCCGAAGAAGAGCCAGTCGGAGAGCGCGTAGCCGGCCCAGGAGAACGATCCGACCACGAAGGCGATCTCCGTCAGGGTCCGGATGCGCCTCCGATATAGCTGAAAGAAGCCAATGCCCGCCCAGACGCCGAACGTTGCAAGGGGGAGCTGCGTGAGCACGTCGAAGACCATGCGGGTTGACCTTCTCTCAGACCGGTGGCGGTCCGAGCAGACGAGGAGTCTGCCCCCTGAGCATATTCAAGCTTTCGACGCGGATGGATTCATTTGATAACGAGTCGCAGCCTGGCAACCCCCATCCGGGTTACGAGACTCTCTTCAACTGGTTCCGGTACAGCGAGACGATTTCAGCGACCGACGTCGCCTCCCGCGGGCCCTTGTCGTCCCGCCATCTTCCCGTGAACCGGGGGAAGCGAATGGCCAGGCCGGCCCCGGGACGGATGGCCCCGAACCCGGCGGTGTGCATGGGACTGAGGGTGATCTCCGCCCCGAGCACCTCCATGACCACGGCGGGCTCAAACCAGCCGTCCGCCTCCAGCTGCGAGTCGACGCGCGGATCCCTCTGGTCCACGCGTAGGTCCTGAAGCCGCTCCGGGAGGGCGAAGAGCGTCGCGTCGTCGAACCCGCTCCCCAGCTTGCAGACGGTCTTGAAGCCGTCCTCCTCCGGGTCGTACGCCGCCATCAGGAGGGCCCCGTATGTGCCGGCGCGTCGCCCCCGCCCGGCGAAGCTCCCGACGACCACCAGGTCCACGGTGTCGGCGAGTTCGGCCTTGTAATCCCGTTTGTACTTGATCCACTGCCACCCGCGCGACCCCGCCTCGTATGGCGAGCCCAGGTCCTTCGCGATGAGGCCCTCTCCGCCTTCCTCGATCACCTTCTCGAAGAACCGCCTCGCCTCCTCCGGGTCGTCGGTGACGATCTGCTCCGCGAGACGCACCCGGTCGGTCTCCCGTATGGCCCGGCCCAGGGCCTTTCGCCGATCCGTGTATGGCCGATCCAAGAACTCTTCCTCATCTAGCGCGAGGCAGTCGAAGGCCAGGAGGGCCACGGGAATCTGTTGAACGGCTTCCTGGACTCCGTACTTTCGACGGCGGTGGGAGACCTGCTGGAAAGGGAGGAGGGCCCCCGTGTTCAGGTCGATGGCCACGGCTTCCCCATCCAGGATGGCGCTGCGGGCCCGGAAGGCCTTACGCAAGCCCTCCACGATGTCCGGAAACTGTGGGGTGAGGACGTCGAACCGCCGGGAGTACAAGATGACCTCCTCCGGGTCGACGTGGGCCTGGATTCGGAGGCCGTCGTACTTGAACTCCAGCGCGCTCCGCCCGAGCTTCTCGACGACCTGTTCCAGGCTCGGCAACCGCTCCGCGAGCATGGATCGGACGGGGACGCCAACGTGGAGGTGGATGTCCTGCAGCCCGAGCAACCCGGACTCCGCGAGAACCTCCGCCACGCGCCCCAGGTCCGAAGAGACGTTGTAGGCCCGCTCCACCGCCGGTTTGTCCCCCTTGGTCGCAAAGGCGCGCGCCAAGGCCTCGACGATGGTCATGTCGGCCACCCCCAGCCGCATCTTGCCGACGACGACCCGCAGGATGTAGCGGGCCTCGGCGGGTGTGGCGTCGTTGAGCAGATCGGCCAAGAGCCGGATCTTTTCCTCCTGCGATCCCGTTCCTGCCGTCTGGGCAACGCCGAGCAGGTTGCCGTGGACCTTCTCGACCGTCAGCGGGCTGGAGGTCAGCTTCTGTTGGGTCTTGGCCTCCAGGGCCTGCTCCGCCACGGTTCCCATGTCCCCGACAGCCTTCCATCTGGACTCCACTTCGTCCTGTCGGAGGCCTGTCGCCAGGGCGAGGGCCCGGATGACCATCTTCTCCCCCAACCCCATCTTCACGTCCTGAAAGCCGGGGGCCAGGTTGCCTTGCGTGAGGTACACCACACGGCGAATGACCTTCGCCGGGACGCGCCGCAGGAGATCCGTGAGGGCTTCGATCATCTCGAGACGCTTGGTGGTGGCCTCGAGCCGCTGGTAGACCTCCACGAGGTCGCCGAACCTCATGCCGTTTCCTTGCTCAGGGTCGCGACACGCTCGACGATGGCCTCGCTGGCGCCCAGGTAGTTGCGGGGATCCAGGGCCTTCTCGACGCCCTCCTCCCCCAGAAGGGAGGAGACGGATTCGTCCTCGAGGAGGACCTCTCGGAACGGCCGCTCTTCCGTCTTCGCCACCAGCGAGAGGCGTCGGGTGAGCTCGTGGGCCTCCTGCCGGTCCATCCCCTTTCGGGCGAGGGCCATCATCACGGCCTCGGTCATCAGAAGGCCGCCCGTCGCCCGGATGTTTTCCTCCATCCGTTCCGGGCGAACGCGAAGGGTCTCGAACACGCCCGCGGCTTTGTGGAGGATGTCGTCCACCAGGACGGTCACGTGGGGGAGAATAAACCGTTCCGAAGCGGAGTTCGAGAGGTCCCTTTCGTGCCAGAGGACCACGTTCTCGTACGCGGGCCCTACGAAGCCTCGAATGACGCGGGCCAGCCCGGTGACGTTCTCCGAGGTAATGGGGTTCTCCTTCTGTCCCATGGTGGAGCTGCCCACCTGCTTCTCGCCGAAGGCTTCGGCGACCTCCCCGATCTCCGTCCGCTGGAGGTTTCGGACTTCCGTGGCGAAACGCTCGAGGGAGGCCGCGATGCCCGCCAGGACCGCCACGTACTCCGCGTACCGGTCGCGGCCTACGATCTGGGTCGCCGCCTCCTCCGCTGTCAGTCCCAGGGTGGCCATGACCAAGTCCTGGAGTTCCGTCGCGGCCTCCCCGAACCCCGCTCCCGTGCCCACGGCGCCCGACATCTTCCCGACGAGCATGCGGGGGGTCATCTCGCGAAGCCGCGTCCGGTGCCGGTGCACCTCCAACCCAAAGACCGCCATCTTCATGCCGAAGGTGATGGGGACCGCCGCCTGGCCGTGCGTCCGGCCCACCATGACGGTGCCCTTGTGTTCCAGCGCCAGGTTCACGAGGGCCTGCTGAAGACGCAAGAGCCCCTTCTCGAGGAGGGGGATGGCCTCCTTGAACTGCAGGGCGGCGGTGGTGTCGGTGATGTCGTTGCTCGTGGCGCCCAGGTGCACGAACCGCCCGTAGTCGCCGCTGGCCTCGCTCAGGGCGAGGACGAGGGCCATAACGTCGTGCTTGATCTCCGCCTCGAGATCGGCGACCCGCTCGGCCTTGACGAGGCCTCCCTCGACGGCAGACGCGATCGCCCGGGCGGCGTCACGTGGGATGTTTCCGAGGGTCATGTGGGCCTCGGCCAGGGCGACCTCCACCTCGAGAAGGCGCTGGAGCCGACGCTCCTCGGAGAAAATGGTCTTCATCTCCGGGCGACCATACCGGAAGTCCAGAGGACAGAGCACGCCATCACCCACGGCTTCATGGACCTGAGACATTAAGCTTTCTTGGATGCCGGTCACCTCCGGTGGAGGCTGTCAGATGCTAGCAGTGCGGTCGCGCCTGAGAGGGAACGAAACCCTCCGCAAACCTGCTATAAGAGGGCAGAGTTCATCCCCTCACCAGTCGCGCGTTTAAACTTCTGAGCGGTGCCTAGGGCGGCTCGGCGCCCTCGGACTGAGCCTCGGCGGACGGCAACGGAGCCATGAGCGAGGAAGCGGAGTCGGATGAGGGTGCCTATGGCGATACCGGACGAGCCTTCGTGCTGGCTCTGATCCCCCTTATCCTCCTTCTCTTACTCGGGCTCTCCGGCCCGCTCATTCAATGGGTCCTCCTTCAGAATAGCCTACCCGTCTCAGAGACCGATAGGCAGATTGCTGCGCTGTTCTTCAGCGGATATCTGGAGGACCAATACGGTCTCTTCCTTCTCGTCGTGTTTGGCGCTACCGCGGGTGGTGGCGCGGGGGTCACGTGGCTGGTTATGCGTCGCCCCCTGAACGCCATCATCAACCGGAAATTCCTGCATCTCGAGAAGAGTGGCCTGAGGTTCCTGATCCTCGTCCTCATCTCAACCGTTGCCGCCTTCAGCGCAGCAAACGTTGTCGCAATCCTCGCTGGCGCGACGACCGGCTTCGTCATCCCCTTCGGGTATTTCTCGTCGTTCGCCCTCGGTCTTTGGACCGGAGCGACAGCGGGGGTCTGTGCCTTTGGAACCGCGATGGCTGTCCTCGCCCTGTATCGATGGGGTTTGGGTCGGGTTCCGGATCCTGGCTTCCCGAGAGCCTTCTTCGCAAGCGGCGAACGGCGCCTCATTGAACTCAAGCCCCGGCTAACGCCCTTCCTCCTCCGCGTTCTGGCCCCCGGATACGTCTTCGTCTTCTTCTTCGCGATCTTCGCGCTTTCGTCAGGGGGCAGCCTCGCTGTCATGCGTGCTTTCGCCCTCCTCTTCGGGATTCCCCTGGCGTTTTTTGTCGGGGTTCTTCTCTTAGTTAGTCTCGTTCGCTGGCGTGCGACGTACTACGCCGTGACCGACAGGAGGATCATGTCTGTCACAGGGCTTGTGGGCCACGCGTTTCACGACATGCGCCATGGGAAAAGAACGTCACCCTCTCCCAGAACGCGTTCCAGAAGTGGCGGGGGTACGGGACGATAACCTTCGCCTCTGCAGGCACTACAGGAGCGGTCATGGGAAATATCGTCTTCCTGGGCGTCCCAGAGCCCATCGCGGTCCGGAGAAGGTCCCAGAACATCATCGATCGGAGTCAGGACCAAATGAAGGAGAGGGATTACCGAAAGATGGCCGAGACTTTCAAAGAGGTGGAGGCCTCCCCGCTCCCTCGCGTGCGCCCGGAACCCGTCGTGACCGTGACCGAGCGAAAGCCCGCAAAGTTCTGCGAGTTCTGTGGGGCCGCCGTGGAGGGTGTGTCAAAGTTCTGCGAGAAGTGCGGGAACAGGGTCAACTGAGCTCATGAAGCGGACAACGAAGAATCTCCTCCTGATCCTCGCGTTCGGGCTCCCTTTCGGCCTGTTTCTACTAACTACCCTCGCGGCCATTACGGCAATAGACCGATTCGGCATCGGATTCCCCCTCGCTCTGGCCGGCCCGACCGTGGTGTTCGCCGTGCCGACTTTCTACTTCCTAAGCCGACGCCGACTCATCTTGAGGAAAGAAAGGGCGGCGCAGACGTTGGTGGCCGTCGTCAAGAGCTATGGTCAGATAACCTTAGGTGATCTTGCGGAACGGATGGGGAAAACCGAGGGGGAAATGGAGCTGACGCTCATGGAAGCCGTGGCCGACGGATACCTGCAAGGATTCATCGACCCCGATGCTCGAACGTTCTACTACGGAAGGCAGGCCCCGGAGTACGAACCGGTCGTGGCCAAAACGAAGAAAGTCGAAGTTCCTATCCGGGAGCCGACACCGCCTCCGGATCCTAGCGGCGAAGTTCGGTTCTGCCGCGAGTGCGGGCATCGGGTCGAATGGATTGCGCAGGAAGGAAGATGGCGCTGCCCAAGCTGCGGGAACGTCCAGTTATAGATTCGTTCCCATACACGGCATGACGAACAGGTCGGTGGGCACATCCGGAAGAAGGGGAAATACCTGATATTGACCCTCGTTCTCCTCCCCTTCTTCGGTTTCTTTCTCATCGGGCTTGCCGTTCTTGCACCTTCCGGTGACTTCGGATTATTGGCCTTCACAGCCGTCTTTACCGGCATCCTGGGACTCCCCTTCCTATACTCCTTGGCACGATACCGCACCGAGGCCCGGAAAGAGAAGGAGGTTCAGAACCTGGTTGCCCTTCTCAAGAGCTATGGGCGGGTCTCCTTACGTGACCTTTCGCGGCGGATGGGGAAGGGAGAAGCGGAGATGGAACTCGCCGTGATGGGGGCCCTATCTGATGGTGCCTTGCGGGGTTTCATTGATCCAGACACGAGGATATTCTATTACGGCGCCCCCGCTCCCGAATACGAACCGGCGGTGACCGAGACGAGAGTCGTCGAGGTACCCCTTCGGAGGTCGGCCTTACCCGAGCCGCCTCCCGACGAGGTACGTTACTGCAGGGAGTGCGGAGAAAGGGTCGAGTGGGTTGTAGAGGAAGGGCGTTGGCACTGTCCTAGCTGCGGAAACTATCAGCTCTGACGCAGACCTTAGCGAATGAAGGACCATCGGCTAGGCACTCGTCGGACCCAATATATGACGAGGCAGGATGCTCGCAAAGGGAAGAGACCCCATTCACGAGATGCGGAAGCGGTCGCTGGGCCGTACGCGGCGGTGCTTGCTCCGTCCGCCTGAAAAACCCTCTCAGTCGCGCTGGGGAGGAAACTCCTCATCAGGGACTGCCCTTACACGGGTCCGGAGCCTCTCCTTGCCTGCCTCCTGGGCCTGTCGAATCTTCTGGTATCCGTCCCGGACGACGGCCTCCGCCTTCTCCAGCGTGACACGTTCGCGAATCGCCCCTTGTAAGCGCTCTTGCAGGCGGTGGGCCTTCTCCTGCCAGAGGCCCCTCAGGGTGATGATGGAAACGCCGGTCAGGATGCCCGCTGCCTGGGCCGCACCGTAGAGCTTCGTGATGACGTCGGGGGGACCCGACAGGAGAACGACGAGCGGCGCGAAGAGGAGCAGCATACCGAAGGCGGGGAGGATGAGGGGATGGTACGGCTTCGACCGGCCTCGGAGGGAGCTGAGCTGCCGACCCACGACGCCGAGGTATCCAAAGAGGACGAGGACCAGGGCCAAGGTGGGGATCCCGGAGAAGACGCCGCTACCCGAGGCGATGGAGAGTTCGGCCCCGACCACCGCGCCGGCAACCGAGATGAAAACGACGTCCCGGATCAGGCGTCTCGACCGGAAGAGCGACCATCGGGCGATGGTGGGCTTCCGAGCCTCGCGGAGCAGGTGGACCTGCAGGGGGATGAGGCCGATCAGCAGGCCGATGTGGGCGCCCAGAAAGGAGACGCCGAGAGGACCGGCATCGTGGAGCCGAAGGTACCCCATCAGGAGGCTGGCAACAACCGACCAGGCGGCGATGATGCCAAACACGAGGAGGAAGGGATTCGGGTTCGCCGTGGCCTGAGTGACCCCTTGCGCCTCATTCTTCCGTTCCAGCAAGATGCGATTCAGGAGGTCCCAGAAGACGTGGGTCGCCGTAAAGCCGGCCACGAAGAGGACCACAATGATGACGGCTGCCGAGGAGAAGCCGAGGAAAGCGAGGAGAACCGTGAGGAGCGCCCACATGGCGAGCCATTGGGGTCGGTCCAGTTCGCTGATACGGGAAGCCACCGGCGGGAGGCCGGCGTAAAGGAGCGCAGCAAGGGACAAGCCGAACCCAATGAGCGCAGGCAAGGCCGCAACCGATCCCATCCCGCCGCCCGCGAGGATCACGGCGACTGAAAAGTTCGCGAGCCCCGCGAATATGAGGGTGCGGGTCGGGCCAAAGTCCCAGAGGGAGTCCCGCAGCGACCGATAGATTGCCTGGAGTGGTTCGGCATACCGGCGGCCGGGCAGTCTCGAGCGAAAGGAGGACTTCCGCTCCGGATTCCCATCCCGTTCCTGGATGCTGAGGTCGCGAATGGAACCTCTCGTCGAGGGATCGGGGACATTGGCTTCAGGTGAGGGCGTCTTCTCTTGGCGAGACAGCAGGCGCACCGAAGGAAACCTCTGGCCGGCGTTCTTCCACTTCTATGTCTTTAGGGTTCCGCGCCCGTTTCTCGCAATGAGAATTTGAAGGGGCGAGGGCAGGCACTGTCGTCTGGCGCTATGTCAGGGTGTCTCGGCCGTCAAAGTGGGATCGGAGGACCTTCGGTATCGTCACTGATCCGTCCTCGTTCTGGTAATGCTCGAGAATCGCAACCAGGGCACGAGAGGTGGCGACGGCCGTGCTGTTCAGGGTGTGCACGAGCCGCTTTGCGCCGCCTCGCTTCCCCACCTTGATGTTCAGCCGCCGGGCCTGGTAATCCGTCACGTTAGAGCAGGAGACAACCTCGACGTACTTGCCCTGACGAGGCGACCAGGCCTCCAGATCGTACTTCTTCGCGGCCACGGTGCCGATGTCGCCCGTGACGACGTTCACGACCCGGTGGGGGATTTCTAACTGCTGGAAGATCGCCTCGGCGTTCCCGATCAGCTCCTCGTGGTACGGCCGGGAGTCCTCGGGCGGCGCGAAGATGAACTGCTCCACTTTGTTGAACTGGTGCATCCGGAAGAGTCCCTTCGTGTCGACCCCGTGGGCCCCGATCTCCTTCCGGAAGTTCGTCGAGAGGCCGGCGTAGCGGAGAGGGAGCGCCTCCTCCTCCAGAACCTCGTCCATGTGCATGGCCGCGATCGGGTGCTCTGACGTCGCTATGAGGTAGAGGTCCTCGTCCTCTGCCTTGTACATCACGTTCTCGAAGTCCGCGAGGTCCACGACGCCCTCGTAGGGGCGCCGACGGATCAAAAACGGCGGTGAGACGGGGATGTATCCCCGCTCCCCCACGAAGTCGAGGGCAAACTTCTGCAACGCAAGGTCCAGCAGGACCAAGTCCCCCCGCAAGAACACGAAGCCCGCACCCGATACCTTGCGCCCGCGATCGAAGTCCCCCCATCCGGAGGCCTCGAGGAGCTCCCCATGCGGACGGAGCTCAAAGTCGACCTCGCGCGGGTCCCCCCATCGCCGCAGCTCGACGTTCTCCGTGTCGTCCTTTCCCACGGGCACGTCGGGGTCGAGAATGTTGGGGAGCCGCATGAGGGCGACGTCGATGGAAGATCGGACGGAGTCCAGGTACGCCTCCAGGTTCTCGATCTGCCCTCCGAGGTCGGAGGCCTCCTGGGTGAGGTCAGACACCTCCTCCCCGCCCCGCTGGGCGGTTGCCACGCGCTTGGAGAGCTCGTTGCGTCGGTGACGAAGCTCGTTGACCTGGGTGTTGGTCCCTCGCCACGCCCGATCCCAGCCGATGAGCTCCTCGAGCCGGGCCAGGTTCTCCTCATCCCCCCGCTTCTGCAGGTCGGCCCTCACGACCTCTGGGTGTTCCCGGATGAGGTTGATGTCCAGCATCGGGGCTCGAGAGCCGACCTGTCGGTATAAGACTTGGCGCGCTCCTTACTTCCTGGGCTTCCTCACCCGCCACCAAAGAAGCAGGCCGACGGCGACGACCGATGCCGCCAGAAGGAGCAGGTAGAAGGGGTCGGGGGCGAAAGCCTCCTCGGAGGGCAGGCCGAGGCTCACAGTCACGCCTGCCGTGGCGTCGTTCCCGGATGTGTCGATGGCTCTCGCCAGCACGACCGTGTCGCCCAAGGGAACCGCAGCCGACCCCGACCACGAAGACGTCCCGCTCGCCTGAATCCAGGTCGTGCCGAGGTCCACGCTCAGCTCAACGCGCTCCACGGCCACGTTGTCTTCCGCGGTGCCCGATACCGTGATGGGCGTGGTCGTGAAGTTTTGACCCTCCTGCGGAGAGAGAATCTCGATGGTGGGGGCTTCCAAATCGCCCGGGTCGGAGGGGCTCGGGGCTTCCGGCTTGGCGAAATAGATATCCAGGTCGAGACCCCGGCCATCGGTCCAGGCGATGTAGGCCGTCCCGTTGCCGTCGACCGCAAGACCGAGGTAGTCCCCCGGCCGCTGGAAGGTGGAGGGCGTCTCTTCTGTCGTAACACGCTCGTTCGCCGACCAGGTCCCCCCTCCGTCCGTGGAGCTGCTGTAGAAGACGTTGAGGTTGCCGGTGCGGTTGTCGTACCACGCGGCGTGAATCCGGTCGTCCGGGTCCACGGCCAGGCTGACCATCCGTTGCTCTTGAGTTGTGCCGTCGTCGTTGATGCGCACCGGGCTGGACCAAGAGGCCCCGTCGTCCTTCGAGCGAGCCACGACGACGTCCAGGTCTCCCAGGGCCCTGTCGGGCCAGGCGACGTAGACCCGCCCCTGGCTGTCCGCCACAATGGACGGGAGGGAGAACCACCACGGGTGCGTCGGGTCGAAGGCCGTCGTCCCAGTGATCGGGTTCACCTGCACTGGAGGGCCCCAGGTGACGCCGCGGTCCCATGACCGGGCGAAGAAGATCCTTCCATGGTCCCAGTCCAGCCACGCCACGTAGACGGTCCCGTTCGGACGCGAGGCGACGACGGGAGAGGCGAACGGCCCAGGGCTCCCGGCAAGATCGACCGTGGCCGTCCAGTTCGCCCCTCGGTCCGTGGAATGGGCGAACCGCATGCTCGTGTTCTCCGCCATCACGTCGCCGTAGGCGAGGTACAGGGTGCCGTTTCCGTCGCTTGCCATGGCCTCCTTGTCGGCGAACCCGGATTGGTCGTCGACGTCGGTGATGGGGCTCCACGACTCCCCTCCATCGTCCGAGTGGGTTACCCCGATTCCATTCACGGGCCCGTTCTCGAACTCGAGGCGAACGAAGTACAGCCGGTCCGTCTCGTCGACGACAAGCCAGGGGTCCGATTGGAAACCAGTCCCGCTTCGCCGATCCATGAGGAGGTTCGAAGACCACGTCTGGCCTCCATCCTGAGAGCTCGCAAACCCTACCCGGCGGCCCGGCCCGTCGTCGGTGAGGGCCTCCTTCCAGCCGACGAAGAGGGTTCCCGACGAATTCACCGCGATGTACGGCTCGACTTGGTACTGGAAGGGACTCGAGCCGTCCGTGATGCGCACGTTTTCGAGGAAGGGAGAAGCAAGGGACGCCGCGTGGGGAGGACCTGGGGCGGACGGATGGGCGAGTTCCGGACTCGTCGGGACCCCGAGGAACAGGCCCAGGAGCACGAATCCCATGAGCACCGTGGTCCGCCGACGGCGCCTGCGGCGATGGGGCGAATCCTCGGGTCCCAGCTCCCTTGCTCTCACACCGAGACTCAACGAAATCTCGTCCATAAACATCTGGTCTCCACCGTTTGACCTCTCGTCGGATCCCGGCGCGGATGGCTTCCCGCCAAAGTCTTATTCGGAGGCCCGGAACTCCAGATTCGGCGAACCTCGTTGCAAGGGATCGTGTGGGAGCCCACGGAGGCCTTCGTGGAGGAGGCCAACATCACCCGATTCATGGCCAAGCACGGCCTCGCGAGCCACGAGGAGCTGCTGTCCCGGAGCGTCCAGGACAACGAGTGGTTCTGGGACGCGGCCTTGGAGGACCTCGGAATCGAGTGGTACACCCACCCGGAGCGGGTCCTCGACCTACGGGCCGGGAAGCCTTGGGCACGTTGGTTCCCGGGAGGCAAGATCAACTTGGCCCACAACGGCTTGGATCGCCATGCGACCGGGGCCGCAGCCGATCGAACGGCCTGCATCTGGGAGAGCGACGAGGGAAAGAGCCGACGGACGACCTACCGTGACCATTACCTCGAAGCGAACCGGCTCGCCCATGCCTTGGTGGCATCGGGGGTCGAGTCCGGGGACACCGTCGGCGTGTACATGCCGATGGTTCCGGAGGTCATCAGCCTCCTTTTCGCATGCTGGAAGGTGGGTGCCCTCGCGGTCCCCATCTTCAGTGGGTTCGCGGCGAAGGCCACCGCCGCCCGCCTCGTCGATGCGGGGACCAAGCTCCTCTTCACCGCCGACGGCTACAACCGGAGGGGCCAGACCATTCGTCTGAAGGAGGAGGCGGATGCGGCCGCCGATCTCGCCCCCGCCGTGGAACGTGTCGTTGTGCTGGAGCATGCAGCCCGGTCCGTGCCATGGGACGAAGCGCGGGACGTCGCATGGTCGGAGTTCATACGGGACCAGCCCGAGGCCTTCGAGACCAGGCGGCTCGACAGCGAGCACCCCTCCATGATCATCTACACCAGCGGGACCACCGGTCGACCCAAGGGTGCCGTCCACACCCACGTCGGCGCCATGGCCCAGGCTACGAAGGAGATCGGCTACGGGTTCGACTTGAAACCCCGGGACGTGTTCTTCTGGGTGACGGACATCGGCTGGATGATGGGACCCTGGATGATTGTCGGGGTCTCCACCCTCGGGGGGACCATGGTCATGATGGAGGGGACGGTGGACTACCCGCAACCCGACCGCCTCTGGCGGATGGTGGAGGACCACCGCATCACGCAGCTGGGCATCAGCCCGACGGCCATTCGCCTCCTCATGAGGCACGGAGAGAAGTGGCTGGAGAAGCGTGACCTCTCCAGCCTCCGCCTGCTGGGGAGCACCGGAGAGCCATGGGACGACGAGTCCTGGATGTGGTTCTTCGAGAAGGTCGGGGGCGGTCGCGTCCCCATCATCAACATCTCGGGGGGGACCGAAATCCTCGGATGCTTCCTGTTCCCCCTTCCGATCGTGGGCCTGAAGCCGACCACGTTGGGGCGAGGCCCGGCCCTGGGCATGGACGTGGATGTGGTCAACGAGGCGGGACGATCCGTCCGGGAGGAGAAGGGGTACCTGGTGGCTCGGAGCCCCTGTCCCAGCATGACGAAAGGACTCTGGAAAGACCCGGATCGCTACCTGGAAACCTATTGGTCTCGGTTCGAGGACGTGTGGGACCACGGAGACTGGGCATTCGTCGATGCCGATGGCTATTGGTTCCTTCAAGGCCGCTCCGACGACACGATCAACGTGGCCGGAAAACGCATCGGTCCAAGCGAGGTCGAGGGCGCCCTCATGAGCCATCCCGCCGTGGTGGAGGCCGCCGTGATCGGGGTGCCCGACGCGCTGAAAGGGGAGGCCCTGGTGGCCTTTGTGGTCGTTACGGACGGTCGGGGGGCCGAGGATGGACTGGAGGAGGAGCTCATCACTCATGTGGGCGGCGAGCTGGGCAAGACCATGCGTCCCCACGCGGTCTACGTCGTCTCCGCTCTCCCGAAGACTCGAAGCGGGAAAATCGTGCGTCGGCTCATCAAGGCGAGGTTTCTGGGCCAGGAGCTGGGGGACCTCTCCAGCCTAGAGAACCCCGAGGTATTGCACGAGATCCCCGAGGCCAGTGGGTTCGCGCCGCTTAAGTAACGCCCAGTCGTAGAATGCCCCTTCATGGTGTTCGGCCTAGCCCTCTTCGACCTCCTCCTCCTCGGGTACGCCGTCGTGCTTGCTTTCCTCCTCGTGGCCTCGATTCCCCTCTTTGTGGGCTACCCCCGGCTGCCTCCCCCGGCCGCGCTTTCAGATCCCCCTCTCGTCTCCGTCGTCCTACCCGTACGCAACCAGGCTTCCACCGTCCGGGCCTGCCTCGACTCGCTCTTGGCGCAGGCCTACCCGCACCAGGAGATACTCGTCGTCGAGGGGGGCTCTGACGACGGGACACGGGAGATCCTAGAGGGGTACCGCGAGCGAATCCATCTCATCAAGGAGCCCCCGCTTCCCGAGGGGTGGGTCGGAAAGAATTGGGCGTGCCGACAAGGGGCCGATCGGGCTCGCGGCGATGTTCTCCTCTTTACCGACGGCGACACAATTCACGGCCAGGGCCTGCTCCGCGGGGCTGTGGCGTACCTCTTGCATCGGGACCTGGACCTGTTGACGCTCTACCCGCACATGGTGGTGGAATCCTTCTGGGAACGGACGGTCCTCCCTTTCATGATCTTCCTCATCGGCCTCAGCCATCGAGGGGCGTGGGTCAACCGCCCAGACAAGCGCTGGGCAGTGGCCAACGGCCAGTACCTCTTGTTCCGCCGCGCTGCCTACGAAGCCATCGGCGGACATGAAGCCGTACGAGACCGGGTCGATGAGGACTACCGCCTTGCCCTGCGTGTGAAAGCGGCCGGACGTCGGCTCTGCATGGCCGACAGCCGCCAGCTGTTCCGGGTGCGCATGTACAGCAGCCTGGAAGGCATCTGGCAGGGCTTCACCAAGAATGTCTTCCCGGGGTTGGACTTCCGCGTGGGGCGGGTGGCCCTGAACGCGATCGGGCTCTTCCTCGGGATGCTGCTCCCGCTCTTCCTCCTGGGTGCCGGCGCGGCGCTGCTCTTCACCCAGGGTCCCACGCTCATCCTCTTCGTGGGGGCTGGGCTACTGGCCCTAAGCTGGGTTCGCGTGGGACTCGCCTATGCGTACATGAAGGTCCCCGCGGTGTATGCCCTGCTTGCGCCGGTGGCCACCGTCGTCGTCATCGGCATCCTCCTAGACTCCGCGCGGCGCTATACGCGGGGCGAGGGGGTGACCTGGAAGGGACGCACCTACGGCATTCCACAGCGGTAACGGCTACCGGTCCTGCGGATCCGTCTCGTCTCCTGCCTCCGAGGGGTCCGTCTCCCGCTTCCTCCGCCCGCTCCAGAAGAACAGGAAGGCGAACACAACGCCCGCCACGCCGAGTCCAAGGTAGAGGGGCCAATCGACGATCGCGGGGGAAGCCACCGGCGGGAGGACCTCAAACAGGTAGGACACGGTGACGGCCTCGCCGGTCGGGTTCTCCCAAGAGGCCGTGTACTCTGCGCGAGCGGGGATCATCCACGTCTCGGTAGCCGTGGCCGCCATCATGCCATAGACGGGCACCGGACCCGAACCGGGAAGTTCCTGAAGGATCGCAAAGCGGACGGCAGGCCCCTCGCCCGCGTTGGCCTCCCAGAAGTACCGGAACTCCTCCCCGGCGTCCACCTCCCCGAGGTCGGAGAGGGCTAGGAGCGCGGTGTCGCCTGCGGTGCCGCTGGGAGCGAGACTGAGGGACCCTTCGAGGTGGGTCGAGACGCCGCCCGGTCCGTGGGCCACGGCACCCGGAAGTAGGAGAAACACAGCGACGAATAGGGCGGCCAGGATCCCAGCCCGTTTCACCCCCGCATCGAGGACGTCCTGACTTAAGCGGGTTATGGTCGCGGGAGGTCCTGGGGCCAGACGGAGCCTCAGCTGACCTGCTCGACGAGGAATCGGTACACGGCGTAGAGCATCAGCGGCATCATCGCGTAGATCATCGCCACGCCAAAGATGAGTTCGTGCTCCCGAGGATAGACCTCGTAGACATGGAGCTCAAAGACCACCAGGACCGCCGAGAGAAACAGCGCCCCCAGCACGGTCACGAGGACGGCGCCAAGACGGGTCCACTTGCTCATGAGGACGAGGCCGAAACCCACCCCGCCCCCCGCGATGAGGATCGAGACGTGTTCGAGGATGTGGACGGCGTCGTCCAACACCGCGAGGTTGAAGAAGACCGGAATGTGCCAGAAGATCAGCAGACCGGCCGCCACGGCGAGGGAGACGTAGCCCCCCGGGTTGGCGCGCCGGCTCACAATCAGGAGGTCGCGGGCCAAGCCCTGGGCGCCTCCCGCTCCCCGGATCGCCAGCGTGGTCACGAGCTGGTAGCTCGCCCATCCTGCCCCGATCCCGAGGACGAGGGAGAGGCCGTGTTGCAGGTGATGCAGCCCCTCATGGCTCTCCAGAATCGAGTCGAGGGGGGGAAGGAGGATCGCAAGAAGGAGTACCGTCGCCAGTCCCAGGAGGGCGAGCCAAGGTCCGTACGATCGCTCCACGCTCCGGCCTCGCTACGACGTGGCGTCTCCCTTATCGCTCGAGGGACGCATTCTCAGGAGGGCGGTGACGGCGATGCCGATGGCGAAGATCATGAGCGGGGCCCCCAGGATGAAGTGAACCATGCCCAACGTGGAGAGCTGGGCCAACGGGTAGGTCGCATACACGGGGACCGACGTGAACCACAGGGTGAGGGCCAGGACGCTCATGACGATCGTGCCTCCGACCAGAAGGCCATACTTCCCGCCCGATCGCATGAGGCCCAGGCTGAAGGCGACGGCGCTCCCGGCTGCGATTAGGGAGAAGTGTTCCAGCACGTGCACCAGGTCGTTCGTCAAAGCCAGGTCCCAGAAGAAGGGAACGTGCCAGAAGGCCACCGCGGCGACGGCGAAGGCCATTCCCACGGCCCCGTGCGGATTGAACAGGACGTTGCTGGCGTAGACGAAGCGGGACGCCTCTCCCGTCAAGTTCCGATCTCGACGATGGGTCCGGGCCTGCTGCCAGATGAGCCCCCCCATCATCAGGCCGACGAGGAGCAGGGTCACGTGCTGAGCATGGTGCCCCAGGGCATTGGCTTCGACGAACGCGTCCACCGGGGGAAGACCCGTCAGGAGCAGGAGGAGGACCGTCAGGACGCCAAACGCGAGGAGGGGACGCCTCCAGGCAGTGAGCCGACGTTCGAAGGCCGACGGGTCGGGGGGAAAGCGGAGTGAGGGCATTGCGGGACGGTAGTACAGGCTCCAGAGGAGCAGCCCCGCGACCATGACGGCCCAATTCCAGATGAGGCCGATGACCTTCAGGGTGTCCGTTCCCCCGACGATCAGGAACAGCCCTGTTACCATCAGTGTCGGGAGGAGGTAGGCTGGGATGGGGCTCGGCCTCCGCGGGACAGCGGAGGGGACGTCGCCTCGGAGATGGGCCAGGAGCAGGGCGATCACCGGGAGGCCATAGGCGAGGACGACGAAACCGTATCGAACGAACGGAGACGCGAAGAAGGAGACGACGGGAATCAACGACCCGGGAATCAAGGTGATGAGCGAAGCGAAAGGGTTCGGGTACGCGTAGAGCCCGGGGACGGGAGCCGTCAAGGCGAAGCCAAGTCCGATGAGGGTCACCGCGCGGGCGACCGGACCTCCGCGCCGAACCGTCCGCTCCAGTGCCAGCGCATGGAGGGTCGAAATCGCGAGGACGTGAAGGAGGAGGGCGATGGGAATGGCCTCGATCGCGAGGATCGGCGTAATGAGGATGAGAACGAACGTCTCGAGGAGGAACGAGGAACCCGGAGGCCCCAGGCGCACGCGGACCTCCCCGAACGTACCCTCGGTCAGAACGAACGGAAGGTTCACGCCGAAGACGACAATCAGGCCGGTGGCGAGCGCGAAGGTAAGGAACGACAGGAGGAGGGTGATCCACGCGGGACTGAGCCCCCTCCGTTCCGGTCGGGGTTGCCGACCCCCGGTGTCCGTGCCATCGGCCCCTGGGACCTAGCTCCTTCGGCGGAGGATAAACACGACCGAGACCGCCACAACTATGACGACCACGGCGACGACGACGCCGATGATGAGCGGGTCGATGGGGGCGGGACCGCCGTCCTGGGTGGCACTGACAGTCATTGTGCCGTGCATCCCGCTCGCGGCATGACCCGAGATCATGCAGACAAAGGTGTAGGCGCCTTCCTCCATGGGGGCGGTGAACGAGTCGGAACCCTGCTGTCCTCCTCCAAAGCTCATGTCCACAAGCTTGGCGTTCGCGTTGTCGTAGTCTTGCAGGGCGTTGAAGTCATTCACCGGGACGTTGGCATCGGCCTGGGCGAAGAGGGTGAAGGTGTGGGGGAGCGCGCCGGCGTTGACGAGGGTCAGGCTTACGGAGTCGCCAGGCATCACGGAGAAGGAGCCCGGGTCGAAGGAGATGTCTCTCATGGTGACGGTAACGCTCGCTTGGGCCGCGACCTGAGGAACCGTCCAAAATGAGACCAAGGCCATCGCCATCGTCGCAAGAAGGACAAAGGCGAGACGTCTTGCCTTCAAGGAACCACCGTCCGAGCCCAAGAGCGCCCCAGATATGAACGTGTCGGTCTAGACGCCCACCCGCTTGCGCAGCCTCCACGGGCTGTCCGGGAAAGCCTAAGGCGCGGTGATGCAATGGCGTCGTGGCATTATTGTGGAGGACGCTGTGAAGGTCGGTATCATCTTGGGCCTCATCGTCCTCTTGATGTTCGCGGTCGGCTTCCTCATCGTGACGCTGCCCTGACCGGGCGAGGGGTCAAGGGGCGACCCGCTGAGGGCGGAAGGCCAGGACCGTCGTCACCGTCATCATGGCGATAAACGCCGTGGCCACGGCCAGGTGGGCCGTCACGACGACCGGGGCCAACAGGGTCGTTATCGTCAGAGCCCCGAGGGTCACCTGCAGGATCAGGAGACCGAACGCGACGGAGATCCCAACCAGAAGGGCCCGGTGGCCGCGATGACGCCACCAGACGAAGATCAAGGTGACCAGGGCGAGGAGACCTGCCACGACGGCCGACAGGCGATGGACGTACTCGGCAAGGACAGCCGGGTCTCCCAAGGCCGGGACGATCTGGCCGTTGCATGTCGGCCAATCGGGGCACGCCAACCCTGCGCCGATGTTGCTCACGTACCCCCCGAGGACGACCGTGGCATATCCGGCCAGGAGGGTGGCCAAAGCCAAGGCGGGGACGAGCCTCATAGATGCTCCCACGGCTCGGGATCCGAGGGCGGACCGGCCATGGCTGAGCGGATCACGTTGTAGATGAACAACAGCATGGCGAAGGCCAGGATGAAAGCGCCGATCGTGGCGAGGAGGCTGAGGGGGGCCATGAGGGGGTGCGCCGCCACGTCGAGAAGGTCGGCGTAGCGACGGGGCGCGCCCAAGTAGCCCATGAAGTGCATGGGGAAGAAGGTCAGGTTGAATCCGATGAGGGTCAGCAGGAAGTGCCACACCCCGAGCCGTTCGTTGTACATCCGTCCGGACATGCGTGGGAACCAGTAGTAGATGCCTGCGAAGATACCCATCATCGTCCCGCCAAAGAGGACGTAATGCAGGTGGGCGACCACGAAGTAGGTGTCCTGCAGG
>JBHIBW010000007.1:0-21005 GCA_046759265.1 Thermoplasmata archaeon | reverse complement strand
GCGTGCCGCCGCACCCTTCGACGTCGAAGTCCTCCACGTCCACCACGCGGATGTCTCGCCCCGGGATGGAGCCTCCCTGATACAGAATGAACCCGTGGTGCGCCTCCGCCTCCTCCCGAGGCACAAAGTGCTGATGGACGGGACGGTCCTCCAGGACGATCCGGTTCGCGAGCGTCTCGATGTCCCGGATCTCTTCCTCCGTGAGCCCCTGGTAGTGCGTGATGTCGAGGGTGGCGTGGTCCTCCGCCTTGTGCGCGCCCGTCTGCCACACGTGGCGTCCGAGCACCTGACGGGCCGCCCCGTTGACGAGATGGGTGGCCGTGTGGTGGCGCAGCAGCCGCATGCGACGGGCCTCGTCGATGTGGCCCTCCACGCGCTCCCCGGCCTTCCAGGGTACCTTTCCGGAGACCTGGTGGACGGCGACACCCCCGACGAGTTGGACGTCGTCCACGGTCAGGTCCCCGATACGGCCCCGGTCCGCCTCTTGGCCGCCCCCTTCAGGGTAGAAGAAGCTCTCGTCGAGGACCACCCCGCCGTCGTGGGTTCCCAGGAAGGACGCCTCGAAGTCGAACCGCTTGGGATCCTCGAAGTAGCGAAGCCGCGTCGGGGGAAAGTCGGGCGGGGTCACCGCGCGCCCGGGCCCTTCCTCCGTGACCTCGAGATGTCGCGCGGCGACCTGAGTAAAAAAGTCGTCCGGGACTTCGACCGGCCGGGCCGCGAACTCTCGAACCACCTCGGGGACCAGCCCGTGGGAGTCGTACAGCTCCACCAGGTCCTCCGTCGTGAGCCCCCGCCCTTTCGTGAGTCTCGCCTCGCGATCCCGAACAATCCGTCGACCCCGCTTCAGAGTCTCGGCGTACTTGGCGGACTCGACCTCCGCCAGCTTGAGGATCTCCTCCTCCCACTCCCGGAGTTCGGGGAAATCCGTCGCGAAGTGGTCGATCTGAAGCGTGAGGATCTCGGACAGGGTCTGCTCGATCTGCAGCCGGTCGAGGGCGCGAAGGGCGCGGCGCACGAGGAGGCGGGCGAAGTATCCCTCCTTCATGTTGGAGGGCACGACCCCATCGCCGAGGACGAAGGCCAGGGCGCGGGTGTGATCGCTGAGGGCATACACGTACTCGAGGGGGAGCGTGTACGACGTGAGCTCGTCGACGCCGAAACCCAGCCGCTTCGCGACATCCGACCGAAGGCGGCGAACGTCGCCGTGGGTCTCGATGCTCGTGCCCCCGGCTACCTTGCTGTACTCCCCCAAGACCCGTTCGTCCGTCTCGAGGCCCGCGGCGTCCTTGAGCGTCTCCAGGACGTCGCCAAACACCGCTTCGTAGGCGCTGGGCGATCCCTTGGAGACCCAGGTCAACCGCTCGAGCCCGTACCCGGTGTCGACGACAGGTCCGTCCAGCGGCTCTCCGTCCTTCCCTTCCCCCCGGAGCTGCATGAAGACCAGGGTGGCCACCTCGGCCCCGTTCGTGGTGACCTCGAAGCAGGGCCCGCTGTACCCCCCGCCCGCCCACCAGGACTCCACGTACCGGAGGCTCGGCGCCTCGATGCCCAGCTCGGCGGTCAGGAACCGATGGCACAGCTCCGTGGTGCGCTCCTTGAAGTAGATCCGTTTCGGGGCGTTGAAGGCGTGGTGCGCCATCATCTCGAACAGGGAGAAGTGCTGGCCCGTCTTGCCCACGTTGTCCATGTCGTTGAATCGGACGCAGGGCTGCGAGATGCCCAAGGGGTTGGCGGGCGGTTCCGCCAGTCCCTCGATCACCCACGGCTGGAACGGGTAGATGGAGGCCTGCGTGTAGAAGACGTCGTTCCGCCATCGGGCGACCACGGGGTACCGCTTCACCCGGGTGTGGCCCTCGTTCTCGAAGAACCGGAGGAACGTCTCG
Source organism: Thermoplasmata archaeon (assembly GCA_046759265.1). Classification (GTDB taxonomy): domain Archaea; phylum Thermoplasmatota; class Thermoplasmata; order RBG-16-68-12; family JAJISG01; genus JAJISK01. The sequence goes on along the minus strand of JBHIBW010000007.1, from coordinate 19,122 downwards.
CGCATGGCCGAGAGCTCAAGCTCCCGCTTCATCGGGGAGCGGCCGATGAACTCATACTCCTGGCAGGGGGTCTCGCCGCACGTCGAGTGGCTGCCCTGGGACCAGTAGGGGCGGCCGCAGCTGGGGCAGACCTCGCGGGTGAAGCCGTTCTCGCGAAAGAAGGCGAGGTCATACTCGCCGGGCATCCCCTCGAATATGGGGCAGCTTTATTAAGCAATTCTCAGGGGCGGCAGGAAACGGAGAGGCGACAGGGGACGCTCAGGACGTCGTGAGTTGCCCGCCCACGAGCTCGTCGGCGATCCGCAAGAACTCGTCTTCGGTGCCCGAAGGGATGGTCGCCCCCGCGGCGATGGTGTGGCCGCCTCCCTCTCCTCCCACCTTCGCGGCCGCCTCGCGAAGCACCACCGCCAGGTTGAGTCCTCGCTGCAGCAGCTTCTGGGTCGCACGGGCACTGACCTTCACCCCGTCATCCGCCTTGGCGAACGCGAAGAGGGGCACGTCCGGCTTGACCTCACGGGACCCCAGGACCATGCCCGCGGCGATGCCCACCACCGTGTCCTTGATCCGATCCCCGCCGTGGAACCACTGGATGTGTTCCAGGCGCTCGACCCCCACGTCGTCCACCACGTCGAGGGAGCTCACGATGTGCCCTCGATGCACCTTCAGGAGGTCAAGGGCCTCCCGATACGCCTCGTCCCGGTCGCCGAGGCATACGCGGTGGCCGACCGCGCCGGCGTCGTACCGGCCGCACGCGTTCAGGAGGGTCGCAAACTCCTTTGCGTCATGCAGGGGGGTTCCCTCCGCCTCCTGCGGGAGGACGTAGACCTCCCCGACGAGCCGTCGGGCCTGGGCATGGCCGTACCCTCGCTCCAGCAGGGAGGTGACCAGCTCGGAGACGACGAGGCGCCTCTCCTTCGCCTCGAGGTCGATCCATCGGCGCCAGCCGTCGTCGCCCTTGAGGTCGATGCCCAGCTCGAGGAAGAAGACGATGCACGCCTCCTGGTCCTCCGTCAGGTGGGGCAACGGCGGATCGTTTGCGTACTGAAGGAGCCGGAATACAGGCCGCGTTTCCCGGCCGAACAGACGAAGGTCCCGGAGAACCCGAAGCACCCCCGCCTCCTCCCCGTCCCGCATGACCTCCCGGTTGGCCCCCACGAGCCGACCCGCGGCCCGATCCTGCAGATCGCCGACCGCCCCGACGACCCCAAGGGCGGCCAGATCGCGGTTCTCCTGACCCAACGCCCGGGCCACCAGGTAGGCCGTCCCCGAGCTGCTGAGGTCCGAGGTTCCGTCGATGCCCACCAGATGGGGATTCACGTGGACCATTGAGGGGGTCGTGTAGGCGCGAAGGTCCCCGTGCCCCTCGGTGGACGACCTCGCCTCCGAAGGCAGGTGATGGTCGGTGATCACGCCTTGCATGGTGGAGAGCCGATGGAAGAGGCCGCTTCCCAGGTCCGTGAACCAGACCGTCTCGGGGTTTCGATCCCTGATTTCCTCCACGGTCGGGGAGTCCAGTTTCTTCAGGAAGTGGACCTCATGGTCGATTCCCAATCGCTTCAGGGCCACGGAGGCGATGCTTCCGGAGGTGATGCCGTCGGGGTCGATGTGACTGAAGACGTCGACATGCGTCGCCGCCTTCATGCGCTCCGCTGCCTGTCGGGCGAGCTTCTCCACGATTAACCATGGGCCTCGGCCGTACATAACCGTTCCAGGCCTGCTGGCCCGCGCGGAAAACCGGTAAGACATATCAGGCGCCACCGCGCTATTCTCAACGATGGGGTTCGGGCCGGAAGATGAGATCGGGGAGATCCTGGACGGGCATCGGACGTTGGCCGTGGTCGGCCTGTCCACCAACCCTGGAAAGGATGCCCATCAGGTGCCTCGGTACGCGCAATCCGCGGGCTACCGGGTCATTCCGGTCAACCCCTTCGCCGAGGAGATCCTCGGAGAGAAGGCCTACCCCCGCCTCCGCGACATTCCCTTCCCCATCGACATGGTGGTGATTTTCCGGCCGTCGGAGGAGGTCCCGCGGGTCGTGGACGAGGCGCTCGAGACCGAGGCCCGAGCCATCTGGATGCAGTCGGGCATCTGGCACGATGAGGCCGCGAAGAAGGCGCGGGAGGCCGGCCTGAAGGTCGTCCAGAATCGGTGCATCCGAACGGAGCTCATTCTCCGCGGGTCCCGCCGAGCGGGCTGATCGCCCATCCCACCGAGTCGACCGCTAATAGAGAACCAGGCCCTGGACTCCCTCGATCGCCTTCATCGCGGGGATCAGCTCGCTGGGCACCGGCGCGTCGGTGATGATGAACCCTCTCGGCTCGTCGACCACTTCCGGGTCGTCCACGATGACCTGACGAATGCTGATGGACGCCCGAGCGATAATGGACGAAACCCCGGCCAGGATGCCGGGCGTCCGCGCGTCCGTCGGAACGATCTCAATGGCGCCCCATCCCATCAACGGCGCCACCTCGCGCAGGTGCGCCACGGGCCAGAGACGGCGGAAGATGCGGGAGAGGTCGGGGTACCGCTGGATGGTTCGAATGGTTGCGGTGACCACGCGGCGGTCCACGCCCACGGCGCGACCGAGAGCGGTCTCCGCGACGGCGACCTCCCCGCAGTAGACGCGTCCCTCCTGGACTCGGAGCCCGTAGCTCAACATCCGCTGCGCGACGCGCGCCTGCGCCGGAAACTTCTCGAAGTAGTGGCGTATCTTCCCCCACATGGAAGCACCAATGAATGAAGTCGTACACGACTAGATAACCCCCCCGTTCGTGGCGGACCCGCCCAGGCTGGGAATAGTGTATATTTGTGAACGTTATAGTTCATTAATGTTATATAGTGTCGCGTATCTTCTCATCCATCATGGCCACGGTCCAGGAGAACGGTCAGACCAAGGTCCTGCTCCCCGTCGAGGACGTGCCGCGGCGGTGGTACAACGTGGCAGCCGACCTGCCGGTGCCGTTGCCCCCTCCCATTAACCCAGCGACGAAGGAGCCCATCGGCCCCGAGGCGCTAACTCCTCTCTTCCCCGGAGAGCTCATCCAGCAAGAGGTCTCCCCCGATCGGTACATCGACATCCCAGACGAGGTCCGGGAGGCCTACCTCCGTCTGGGACGCCCCTCTCCCCTCTATCGCGCCCAGCGGCTCGAGGCCGCCCTGGGGACCCCGGCGAAGATCTTCTACAAGCGGGAGGACCTCAGCCCCACGGGGAGTCACAAGCCCAACACCGCCATCGCCCAGGCGTACTACTCCGCGAAGGAAGGGGTCGAGAAGCTCACGACCGAGACCGGGGCCGGCCAATGGGGTTCCGCCCTCAGCCTGGCGGCTCGCTACTTCGACATGGCCTGCACGGTCTTCATGGTCCGGGTGAGCTTCGAGCAGAAGCCCTACCGGAAGCATCTGATGGACGTCTTCGGCTCCACGGTCTACCCCTCCCCCAGCGCCTTCACGGAGTTCGGGAGGCGGGTCCTCAAGGAGACCCCCGACCACCCCGGCTCCTTGGGCATCGCCATCAGCGAGGCCCTGGAAGTGGCGGTCCAGGATGAGGCCACGAAGTACAGCCTGGGATCCGTGCTGAACCACGTCCTGTTGCACCAGACCGTCGTCGGCCAGGAGGCCAAGCTGCAGATGGAGGCGTTGGACCTCTACCCCGACGCCGTGGTGGGATCGGTGGGCGGAGGGAGCAACTTCTCCGGTCTGGCCTACCCCTTCGTGGGCGACGTCCTCCGGGGGGAGGCCGAGGCCCAGTTCTACGCCATCGAACCGGCCGCCGTCCCCTCGTTGACGGCGGGGGATTACGCCTACGATTTCGGCGACACGGCGCAGATGACCCCGCAGCTCAAGATGTTCACCTTGGGCCATGCGTTCGTCCCGCCCCGGATTCACGCAGGCGGTCTTCGGTACCACGGCGCCGCCCCTTCCCTGAGTCTCCTCGTCGACACGGGCCACGTTCAGGCACGGGCGTACGATCAGGTGTCCACCTACGAGGCGGGGGCCCTCTTCGCGCAGACGGAAGGGTTGATTCCGGCCCCCGAGACAAACCACGCCGTGAAGGGAGCCATCGAGCTCGCCCTCGAGGCGAAGGAGCGGGACGAGGAACGGACGATCCTCTTCAACTTTTCCGGCCATGGTCTGCTGGACATGGAGGGCTTCGCCCAATACCTTCAAGGCGGCCTCGAGGTCGCATAGAACCCCGGCCGCTCGCCTCCTGGCTCCCCAGACGTTTTTAGCCCGAGGCCCTTCCATCGAGGGTGGACGCGGCCGTCGACGTGGGGGGCACCTTCACCGACTTCGTCGTGATGAAGGAGGGTCGCCCGGAGGCGTTCAAACTCCCCTCTTCGGTGGATCGGCCGCAGGAGGTCCTCTTGGAGGGTCTTCGCCCCCTCGACGTGCAGGTCCTGGGGCACGGGACGACCATTGCGACCAACGCCGCCCTGGAGGGGAAGGGCAGTCCGACAGCCCTCCTGACGACGGAGGGGTTTGAGGACCTCTTGGCGATCGGACGCCAACAGCGGCCCCGCCTTTACGACTTCCATGCCACGAAGCCCGCTCCCTTGGTCTCGCGATCGGAGACCTTCGGACTTCCCGAACGGGTGGACGCCGAGGGCGCGGTCCTGCGGCCCCTCGAGGCGACCGCGGTGGAGAGGCTGGTCCCCGAACTGCAGGCCAAGGGCATCGAATCCGTCGCGGTGAGCCTCCTCTTCTCCTTTCTGAATCCAGACCACGAGAGGCGGGTTCGGGACCTTCTCGGAGACCGCTTTTCGATCTCCCTCTCCTCGGAGGTGCTTCCGGAGTTCCGGGAGTACGAACGAACCTCCACGACGGCCCTCGATGCGTTCATCGGCCCGGTGGTCCGGTCGTATTTGGAGGACCTCACGACACGGCTCGCCCGTCCCCTCTGGGTCATGCGCTCCAACGGGGGTCTTCGCTCGGCCGAAACCCTGCTCCGACGCCCGGTGGAGGCCCTCTTGTCGGGGCCCGCCGGAGGGGTTGCAGGGGCGAAGTATCTGGCCGAGGCCCTCGGCCTTCCCAACGTCCTCGCGATGGATATGGGCGGCACGAGCACCGACATCTCCCTCATCCGGGGGGGCGAACCCACCTGGACCACCGAGGCCACGATTGGCGGATACCCGCTGGGCCTGCCGGTCCTCGACATCACCCCCATCGGGGCGGGGGGCGGATCGGGGGCCTGGGAGGACGAGGGCGGTGCCTTGCGCGTGGGTCCCCGGAGTGCGGGGGCGGAGCCGGGTCCCCTCGCCTACGGTCGAGGAGGGACGAGGCCGACCTTGACCGACGCTGACCTGCTCGCGGGCTACCTCGGACCCAGCCTGATCGGGGGCGGGATGTCCTTGGACCCGGGGCGGGCGACCAAAGGCTTGCGCCCGCTCTTCGCATCGCTCGATCTGAGCTTCGAGGAAGGGTTGGAGGGTATTCAGCGGGTCGTCGTCGCCAACATGGTCCGCGCGGCCGCCGTCGCCTTTGCGCGGCGCGGCTTCGACCCGCGTGAGTTCGTCCTGATCGCCTACGGGGGGGCAGGACCGATGCACGCGGTGGAGGTCGCCCGGGAGATGGAGATCCCGGAGGTCGTGGTTCCCCCCATCCCGGGCGCCTTCTCTGCGTACGGCATCCTCCTTTCGGATCTTCGACTCGATTACGGACGGTCCGTGCTTCGACCCCTCGTGGGCTCCGATGCTGTTCTTGAGGCGACCCTCCGCGACCTGGAGGAGAAGGCCCAGGAGGAGCTGACCGACTCGGAGATGCGCGAGCGCCCCCTCCTCCTTCGGTCCGTGGACCTCCGCTACGTGGGCCAGAGCTACGAGATCAACGTGCCCCTCGGAGAGAACCTGGAGGGACGGTTCCATCGACGTCACGAGGCCCGGTTCGGGTACGCGAGCGAGGGTGAGGCCATCGAACTCGTGAACGTCCGACTGGCTGCCGTGGTGCCGCAAGAGCGCCCCAGCCCGAACGTGGGGAGCGGCCAGGAGGCGTCCAGTGGAACGCGTCAGGTTCTCTTGGCCGGCCGTCGTATGGAGACCCCGATCCTCTCGGGACGCGGACCCCTCGGGAAACGAGTCGACGGGCCGCTCATCGTGGAGGAGGAGACCGCGACGACCGTCGTCGATCCAGAGGCCTCGGTCCTCGTGGACCGCAAGGGATGCCTACGGATCCAGGTGAGCTGATGGATCCCGTCTCCTTGGAGGTGATGAAGAATGCCTTCACCTTCGTCCCCGAGGAGATGGGGCAGGCGCTGCGCAGGACCGCCTACTCCCCCAACATCAAGGAACGGATGGACGCGAGCTGCGCGATCTTCGATGCCCGGGGCCGGATGGTCGCCCAGGCGGAGCACATCCCCGTCCACCTTGGCTCCATGCCCCTCGCGATCCAGGCCATTCAGGATTACCTTCAAGACCCGCTCGAGGAGGGGGACCAGGTCATCCTCAACGACCCCTACCGGGGCGGCTCCCATCTGAACGACGTCACCCTGATCAAACCGGTCTTTTGGGAGGAGGATCTTGTCGGATATGCGGCCAACAAGGCCCACCACGCCGACGTCGGGGGCACCGCGCCCGGTTCGATGCCGACGGGCAGTCGAACGCTCTTCGAGGAGGGCGTCGTCCTGTCTCCCCAGAGGTTTCTCCTTCGGGGCAAGATGGATCCTCTCGTCCAAGAGCGCGTCCGGAAGGGGATGCGAGATCCCCGCGAGCGCATGGGGGATCTGCACGCGCAGGTGGCCGCCAACAACACGGGCGAACGCCGCTTCCGGTCGTACCTCACGAAGTACGGGCGGCCTGCCTTCGAGACCTTCGCCGACGAAATCATGGACTACAGCGAGCGCCGGGTTCGTCGGGCCCTCGAAAAGACCCCCGATGGGGCCTACACGGCGGAGGATCAACTCGACGACGACGGGGTGCTGGACGAACCCCTCCCCCTGCACGTGCGGGTCGTCCTGGAGGGGGATGCCGTGACCGTCGATTTCACTGGGACCGCCGCGACCTCCTCGGGAAACGTCAACGCGCCTTACGCGGTCACCCTGTCCAGCGCCTACTACGTCCTGCGGACCCTCACGGACCCCGCGGCGCCGCCGAACCAGGGCGGGTATCGACCGATTCGTGTCCTGGCTCCCGAAGACTCCCTCTTGAATCCGCGGAAGCCGGCGGCGGTCGCGGCGGGGAACGTGGAGACCTCCCAGCGCATCGTGGATGTCCTGTTCAAGGCGTTCGCGTCGGCCCTCCCGGATCGCGTCCCGGCCCAGTCGCAGGGCACCATGAACAACCTCCTCCTCGGCGGGCGAAGGGGGGACCACGAGTTCGCCTACTATGAGACGATCGGCGGCGGCGAAGGGGCCCTTCCGTATCGAGACGGAATGAGCGGGATTCAGACGCACATGACGAACACCCTGAACACGCCCATCGAGGCCCTCGAGACGGCGTACCCGTTCCGAGTGGAGGCGTATCATCTGCGCCCGGGGTCCGGCGGGGAGGGCCGATTCCGCGGTGGGACTGGGATCGTGCGCTCCATCCGCTTCCTGGGGGAGCGTGGGACGGTCTCGCTCATCTCGGAGCGTCGACGGTTCCCACCCCTGGGACTCCAAGGCGGTTCGGATGGCGCGACCGGCCAGAACTCGCTGATTCGAGGAGGAGAGCGGCTGCTCCTCCCTTCGAAGCTCACGATGGGCATCCGAAGGAACGACGTCATCGAGGTCGAAACCCCCGGCGGGGGCGGCTGGGGTCTCCCCGAGTGAAGGGACCAGGCAGCCTGCATGCAGCCACCCGCCGTTTTGTCCCTTCCCTTCGTCCCGCGTCGTGGACCCCCTCCCGCTGGCGCTCGGGATCCTGCTCTTCGCCCTTCTAGGAACGGCCGCAGGCGTCGCCACAGGCCTCACGCCGGGCCTCCACGTCAACACCGTGGCCGCCCTCGTTCTGGCCTTTCAGGCGCCGCTCCTCTTCCTTGGGGGGTTCCTCTTCTCCTGGGCCTCGCCCACTCCGCAGGATCTGGCGCTCCTGGCCGCCGCGCTGGTCGTGGGGAACGTCATCGCCCACACCTTCCTCGACTTCATTCCGGCCATCTTCCTGGGCGCGCCTGAGGCCGAGACCGCACTCTCGGTTCTGCCGGGCCATCGCATGCTCCTCCGCGGGCGGGGGCTCGAGGCCATCCACCTCTCCGCCTGGGGCAGTATGGCGGCCGCGCTCCTTGCCATCGGGCTGATCCTCCCGTTCCGTCTTGTGATGGGAACCCCGCTCGGTGGGTACCAGGACCTCCAGCCCGTGATCCCGTACCTCTTGGTTCTCGTGGCGGCCATCCTCATCGTCGGAGAGTCAGGCAGCTCACGGAGCGGAAGGGTGGAGCTTGCGTGTCGTCTGCCGGACGGGCTCCTGCATGAGACCGAATCCGTGCCGGAGATCCTCCAGCTCTCCCCCTCCGAGGCCTCTGGCGTGGACGAGGCCTTTCTGCTCCGGGGGAAGGTCGAGGAGGTCGTCGGCCGTCGCCTCCTCGTCACGGACGGCCTGTGCAGCGTGGAGGTTCGAGCGGATGGCCCCGTCCCGTCGTCCCTTCAAGGAGAGGTTCGCCTCTTCGTGGCTTGCGCGCGGCGGCCTTCCCCCCGTGCGTCCCTCGTCGCCAGAGGATGGGCGACCCTCGTGTTCCTCCTCGCCGGGTACCTGGGATTCCTCGTCCTCTTCTCGCCCCTTGGCGTGGCGAATTGGTACCCGGTTCCCGCCCTTCAGGCGGACGCCCGGACCGTCGGATTCCTTCCCCTGTTCACAGGGCTCTTCGCCCTCCCCACCCTACTCATCAGTCTCGCTCGAACGCCCCACATCCCACGTCAAGAGAGGAGCCGCGGACGGGCAAAGCTTCCTCCAAGAGACCAGGTTCGGGCCATTCTTGGGGGGTCCCTGATGGGGGCGTTCGTCGCATGGATCCCCGGGGTGACGGGGGCCACGGCCACGGTGTTCTCCCACCTCCTGTCCGGAGAGGAGGGCCGGAGGGACAACGACGAGCGGTTCATCCTCTCCCTCTCCTGCGTGAACACGTCCACGGCCCTCTTCACCATCGTGGCCCTCTTCGTCATCCTTCGGGCGCGGAGCGGGGGGGCCGCGGCCGTCCAGACCCTCGGGGGGGACCTGGTCGCGGCTTGGGATCCGCTCCTTGGCGTTCCCGCCGCGTTGGTCTGGCTTCTTCTTGCGGCGGTGGTGACCGCCGGTGCCTCCTACTTCCTGACACGGGGCTTCGGCGGCCTCTTCGCACGACTCTCGGGGGCCTTCCCGTACCGGAAGATGGTCCTCGGGGTCCTCTTGTTCCTGGTCGGGCTCATCCTCCTCTTGGCCGGGACAACGGGGCTCGTCGTCGCGGCCTTCGCGACGCTCGTCGGCCTCCTCCCACCCCTCGTCGGCGTTCGGCGCATCCATCTGATGGGAAGCCTCCTCCTCCCGCTGATTGTTCTCCTGGGTTAGACGCACGGCTTGAATCCTCCGGAGGCCCGATCGCCGAGCCTCGGGTCGGGGCCCTGCAAGCCCTTAAACGTCTCGCATCTTCCACACGTGTGGACCGCCGAGAACGGGCCCTCGTCGGATACGTGACCGCGGCCCACGCCCTGAACCACGCCTACATCCTTATCATCCCCCTCTTCCTCACGACCTGGATTTTGGAGTTCGACGCGGACTTCCTCACGCTCGGGATCGTCGCCGCCACCGCCTACGCGCTGTACGGGGCCGGGAGCGTTCCCTTTGGGTACCTGGCCGACCGGATTGGGTCCAAGGCCCTCATCAACCTGTACCTGGCGGGCGCCGTGGCCGCCCTCTTCTTTCTCGCCCTCTCCCAGACCCTCCTCCAACTTGCGGTCGCCCTCGCGCTGTTGGGGCTCTTCCTGAGCCCTCACCACCCCGCCGGAACCGCACTCATCACCCGGGAGGTGCGACAACAGGGACGTGGATTTGGGTACCACGGAATGGGCGGGAGCCTCGGCGTGGCCCTGGGACCCCTCATCGCGGCCCTCCTGCTCTTGTCCCTGGAGTGGCGGGTCATCCTCGCCCTCTTCGCGCTTCCCGCCCTCGCGGTGCTCCTCGGGATGACTTTGGGTGCTCCTAAGGAAGAGGCGAAACGGGAGCCCACCAGTTGGGGGCAGATGCGCGACGTGTTCGTGACGAGGGGATTCTTCCTTGTCCTCCTCGTCTATGTCTTCGCCGGGGTGGCGTATTGGGGGGCGCTGACCTTCCTCCCCGCCTACCTCGATAGCCTGGGTCTGCCGTCGCTGGACGTGGGGGGGCGCGCCCTGACCGCGGGCCTCTATCTGTTCCCGGCGGTCCTGGCCTTGGGCGCGGCCGGGCAGGTCGCGGGGGGGTACCTCGCCGATCGACCGCGGGTGGAGATCACCTTGGCGCTGGCGTCCGTTCTGGTGGGGGGCCTTCTGGTTCTCCTCGCGGTTCCGTCGGCGGGGGCGGTCGTGGGTGTCGCCTTTGCCTTCGGGTTCCTCGTGTTCGCGCTCGAACCGATGCAGAACCTCCTCGTCTCGCGGCGAGCGCCCCCGAACCTCCGAGGTCTCGCCTACGGCCTGGTCTTCCTGGCGGTCTTCGGGATCGGGGCCACGGGGGCGGCTCTGGGGGGCTACATCGGGACCGTGGCCGACCTCAGACTCATCTTCCCGCCCCTGGCCGTGTTCATGCTGGCCAGCGGGGCGGCCGTCCTCCTCCTTCCACGGGCGCGTGCGCCGGTCAGCGCATGAACCCCTCGAGGAGCGCCGAGTAGTCCTCGAACTGGGAATGGTGGGGCCGATCCGCGCTGTACAGGAAGAGGCTGTCCCGCGGAAAATTCTCGGAGATGGCCAGGAGCGAACTCGAGACCGTTCCCGCCCGGTCCCCATGCCGACACACGGACTCGCCTTCAAACACGGTGTGGTCGGCGGCGACCTCCTGGACGGCCTGGATGGCCGCAGTGAGGTCCTCGGGCCCCAGATCCCTCAACGCCTGCTGGACCAGATGGACGCGGGGTTGCGTCGCGTCATCCACGTCCATGTTCGTCAGGACGTGCAGCCCGGCCCCGAGTTCCACCGTGCGTGGCTCGCCCGCGTAATGGGTGACGAAGGCGTGCCCCCGGTCGCCGTAGAGGAGATTGAAGGGGTTGTAGGCCTCCTCCGCCACCTCCGCCTCGACGAAGTCCTTGACCTCCAGCGCGGACGTGTGCCGGAGGGCCTCGAGGCAGAGGAGACCCCTGGACCGACGAGCCGAGTCGTACGTCCCCTCCTCCCGATTGGAGATCGCGGCGACGACACCCACCTCATTCACCCCGATCCACGTCCCTCCCGCCTGGACGTCCCGGGGTGCGACGATGGACGTGGGTTCCCGCGTCAGGGTCGGCTCCTCGGAGGGCCGACCGTATAGCTCGTCTCGATTCATCAGGAGGAAGAGGGGGTACCCGGGAATCTGGTCGCGGAGGAGGATAAGGGTACACATCCACCCATCCTAAGGGTCCCCGTCAATAAGCCTTCTTTCTTTCCGCAACTCGTGTGGGGCAGGTGCCCGCGTCCTCGCGGAAACGAACCTTCAATCCTGCAGTGTGCAGGTACGCCGAATCGTTAGGGATTCTGGAAAACACCTCCGGAGCATGGCGAACCTCCTGGCCCACGCTTTGTTCGCCCTGGCTCTCGTGTCCGTCCCCACCTCGATCCTCCTCGGCACGCCGTTGACGGCATCCGGTTTCTATGCGGGCCTGGTGGCCATCCTCCCGGACGCGGAGCTGCGTCGAGGGAGGGACTCGAGGACGCCTTACGGTCACTCCCTGGCCTACGGCCTTCTCTGGGCCCTCTTGGCCCTCCCACCGCTGACTCTCGCAGCCTGGGCTGGCCTCCTCCCCATCGGCTCTTTCTGGGTTCTCCTGGGTGCCTGCGTGACCGGCCTGGCCTCGCACCTTTTCCTGGACGCCCTCACGGAACCGGGTGTGCTCACGTGGCGGCGTGCAGACGGGACGTGGGGCCGGGTCGCCGTCGTCGGGGGGCGGTGGACGTCCAGGCTGAATCTGCTGGTGTCCGGCCTCTCGGTCGGAACCGTTCTCGTGCTGCTATCCGCCTACTGATCCCCGAGGGAACGGATGCGGTCGACGCCCTCAATCTCGCGGACGATGGCCCGGACGGCCGGGGGCACCAGCTCACCCCAATGCTCTCCCGCCCGTATGCGTCTCCTGACCTCCGTGCCGGAGAGGGTGTCTCGATCCAAAAGGGCCCGGTCCAGGACCTCGTACCCCGCCTGCTCGAAGAGGTGCCGGGTCAGGCCATCGTGGCTCACGACGGCCTCAAAGGCAGGGGCCAGGGTGACGAGTTCCTCCAACCAGGCCGCGTGATCCCCTACGTCCCGCAGGGGCACAATCTGCACGGCTTCCAGGCCCTCCGCCTGAAAGCTCTCCCGCAGCATCCGCGTGCGCTCTTCCAAGCTGAAGGGATTCTTGGGCGTGTGCGAGGCCTGGCTGCTCCCGAGGATTACGACCACCTCGTCAAACTCGCGGACCAGCGACTTCACCATCGAGAGATGGCCGAAATGGAAGGGCTGGAAGCGACCCACGAAGAGAACGCGCGAGGGCTCGCCCTCCGCCAATCGACGGCCCCTACTGGGGGACGGCCCGGTCTGGGGAAACGATGGGTTCGCTTCGGGGCAAGGCCATCTCGGCCAGCTTGCTCACGAGGCTGCTCTTCTTCGGGCCGACCAAGGCGTGGTCGAGGACCTCCTTCAGCGTTTCCACCGCGACGATCTCGATTTCGCCGCGGTACCGGCTCTCGATGAGGACGTCGTTGAGATTGGCCTTGGGGATGATGACCTTCTTGAAGCCCATCTCCGCCGCCGCCTCGATCTTGGCGGTGATGCCGCCGACAGGGAGGACCTGCCCTCGGATGCTCAGGGAACCGGTCATGGCACACCGCTGGTCCACCTCCACCTCTTCGAGGGCGGAGATGACGGCCGTGGCCACGGAGATGGAGGCGCTGTCCCCCTCCACCCCCTCGTAGGTCCCCACGAACTGGACGTGGATGTCGTAGTTGCTGACGTCCTCGCCGGTGTACTTCTTGATGAGGGCGGAGACGTTCTGAACCGCTTCGCGGGCGATCTCGCCCAATCGACCGGTCGCAATGATCTTGCCGTCGTTCCGACTCTGGGCGGGGGTGACCTCGGCGACGATGGGCAGCACGATGCCGGAGAACTCCGACATGCTGGGGTCGGCGTTCAGGACCGCCATGCCGTTGACGACCCCGACCATGGACCCCTCCGTGACGAACGTCTTGTAGTCCTTGCGCCGCTCGATGTAGCGGTCGGCGACCTGCTGCTCCAGGCTGCGGGCCATCTTTTTGGCCGCGACGACGTGGTCGGCCGTCGTGACCGGCTCCTCGTCCTCGCGGGCGATGTCTCCGGCGACGCGGATGAGGCCGCCCAGCTCGCGGAGTCGTAGGGTCAGCTGACCGCGCCGACCCGCCCGCCGCTGCGCCTCGTGGATGACCTCCCGGACCCCCTGCTTGTCGAAGTGGGGGATCTTGCCGTCCTTGACGACCTCCTGGGCGACGAATCGAGTCATTTTCTCGCGGTTGTCCAACGTGTCAGGCATGGCGCTCTTCACGTACACCTCGTACCCGTACCCGCGGATGCGGGACCGGAGGGCGGGGTGCATGTTGCCGACGGCGTCCAGGTTCCCGGCCGCCACGAGGATGAAGTCACAGGGCACAGGCTCGGTCTTGACCATCGCCCCCGCGCTGCGCTCGCTCTGGCCGACGATGCTGAACTGCTTCTCCTGCAGGGCGGTCAGGAGGCTCTGCTGGCTCTCGAGTCGGAGCGTGTTGATCTCGTCGACGAAGAGGACGCCCTTGTGGGCCTTGTGGATGGAGCCCGCCTCCACGCGCTCGTGGGAGGGCGTCTCGAGGCCGCCGGATTGGAACGGGTCATGGCGGACGTCGCCCAGCAGCGCGCCTGCGTGGGAGCCCGTGGCGTCGATGAAGGGGGGCATATCGTCGGGGTCGTGGCCGGCCAACAGCTTGGGGACAACCAACATGTCTTGGCGATTCCCCATGGTCCGGGTGGCCCAGAAGATGATGACGGCGATCAGGATGCCGAAGAGCAGGATCATGGGCTGGATGGGTTGGGAAATGAAGGCCAGCAAGGCGGACATCAGGACGATCACCACGATGATGGTCGTCATCATGGACGCCCGTTGTTCCTTTCGCCGCATGGCGTCGGCCTTGTGGGCCTGGACGATCTCCTTGCCCTTCCCGGCGGGCACGATCCGAATCTTCGGCTCGTTCGGGTCTTCCGGGTTGTGGTATACGATGGTGTCCTGGAGCTCCTCCCGCGGGAGAAGTTCGGACATGGCGCGGGCCATCATGGACTTGCCCGTGCCTGGGTCGCCAATGAGCATCACATGACGCTTCTGGTCCGCGGCCTTCCGGGCCACCCGGACCCCCTCTTCCTGCCCGATGACTTGGTCTACCAGGCGCTCGGGGACGCGGATGTCGGCCGTGGTCTCGAATTCTTGAGTTTCGATCCACTCTTCAAGGGAAGGCAAGCGGTCCTCTGTGGTTGCCTCTTCTTCCCTAACGGCCATCGAACGTCATCCCGTCTGAACGGTGGAAAATACCTACGCATTCATATTAAACCTTCTCCCAGAGAATCGGGAAGGGCAGCCAGGCCTGGCGAAGGACCTGCAGGGGGTGGTCGAGCGGAGGACCAGTGGAGGAGCGGCGGTCCAACGCCGTCTCAGCCAAACCAGGCCTACAACAGACGGGTGCCATTGAGCGAAATCGCAGGAACGGGATCCCAGAAGCCGGACCGACTACAAACACCGCCGGAGACCCGGCTGCAAGGAAGTCCCGTGATTTTATTGGGGGACAAGGCGCTTCGCGATCATCCGCGCCAGCTTTTCGAACGCCTCGATCACGCTGTCACCCGTCTTGGCGCTCGTGTAGAGGAAGCCGGAGTTGTACTTCGAGGCGACGCCTTCGATCTCCTTGTCGTCGAAGCTCTTCTGGTCCACCAGGTCCTTCTTGTTCGCGAGGAAGGTGACGGGGATGTCGCCGGTCACCTTGTTGACCGCCTTCACCCAGTCGTGGAGGTCGTAGAGGGTGTCACGCCGCGTCAGGTCGCACACGGCCAGGATGCCCTGGGCCCCATGGAAGTAAGCTTCCTTCAGGAGTTCCCGGAAGCCCTTCTCGCCCATGATATCCCAGATCGTCATGTCCACGGCCACCTCTCCGCCATTGGCGCCGTCAACGATGACCTCCCGTTTGGAGACCTTGGCCCCAAGGGTGGAGATATACCGGTCGTCGAACTCGTCATGCACGAAGCGCCGGATGAGACAGGTCTTCCCCACGGCGCCCTCGCCGACGAGGCAGATCTTGACCTTCATCTTCTCTTGCTCAACCATTGAACACGCCCCACGCGCAGGCTGAGCTACTTTGGGTCGAGTTATAAAACCCTATAGACGCCGTTATCATGCTCGATATCCGAGGGGCCCCAGCCCCTCCTGACGGTCAGGCCAGCCGCGCCATTCCCCGGCCGATGGCCATGAAGGAATCCTCGACGTGGTCTCCCGTTTTCGCGCTCGTGATGAAGTACTCGCACTCGTGTCGGAGCGCGAACGCCTCGACCTCGTCCTCGGTAACGACGGCGTGCTCGGTCAGGTCGGACTTGTTGCCCACGATGACCAGGGGGATCCGTCCCGCAATCCGGTAGACCGCGGCGATCCACTCCTCCAGATCCAGCAGGCTGCCCGGCCGCGTCAGGTCGCACACCGCAACGAGGCCGTTGGCGCCCTCGAAGTAGGCCTCCCGCAGGAGCTCTCGGAATCCCTTCTCGCCCATGATGTCCCAGACGGTCATGATGATCCGGGACTGGTCGACTTGCAGATCCACTTTCTGAATCTTGGCTCCGATGGTGGCCATGTACCGGCCCTGAAACGTGTTGTGCACGAACCGGTTGACCAGGCTGGTCTTCCCGACCGCGAACTCCCCGACAAGGCAGACCTTGAGCTTGAGAACTTGTTCCTTGGGCGGGAGTAGGACCGGCATCCCGGCTCCGCTTGGCGTCCCGAGCAAATAAAACTCACCCTGAGCCTATCACGCGTGATTATAGGCGCAAGGGGGGGTGTCTAGGCCTTGACGGCGGCGGGCCGTTCGGCGAGCCGCTCCTTGGCAATCCGGGCCGCCAGGTTGTGGAACGCCTCCTCCACGCTGTCCCCCGTCTTCGCGCTGGTGAAGTGGTAGGGGGAGTCGTAGGCCTTGGAGAACTGCTCCACCTCCTCCTCGGTGAGTTCCCGCTTCTCCTCCAGGTCCGCCTTGTTGGCGAGGATCTCGATGGGGACGCGGCCGGTGACGCTGTAGACCCCCTCGATCCAATCGTCGAGGTCGTCGAGGGTGGCCTTCCGGGTGAGGTCGCACGCGGCGATGATGCCCTTGGCCCCGTAGAAGTAGGCCTCCTTGAGGAGTTCCCGGAAGCCCTTCTGGCCCATGATGTCCCAGACGGTCATGTCGACGGTGAACTTCCCGTGCTTCGGGACGTCGAGGTCGATCTCCTTCTTGGACACCTTGGTGCCCAGGGTCTGAATGTACTTGTCATCGAAGTCGTCATGGACAAACCGGCGGATGAGGCTGGTCTTCCCGACGGCGGCCTCCCCCACGAGGCACACCTTCATCTTCATCCTCTTGCCCGGCATGACCCTCGCCCCCCTCTTCAAGGGTGCCCATATAAACGTTCGGCTAATGTTATCAGGACCGAAAACCGCCGGCTCTGGCGCCCCCGGCTCTCCGGTCCGACACACCAACGATTAAATAGACCCCGCTCCTCAATCGGGCGCGAGCCGGGTCAGACGCCTTGGGAAACGGTTTGGCCCAACACCGCGGCCCGAAGGTTCTGGGCCGCGAGAAGCGCCACGACCCGGTCGGGGAGATCCGCTCCCCACGCAGAGGAAGCATGCCGAAGGTCCGCAGGCCTCGGCGCGGGTCCATGGCCTATTCGCCACGGAAACGGGCCCGCCGCGAGGTCCCTCATTTCGCCTCATGGCCTGACGTCAGCGGAAGCCCTCGCATCCAATCCTTCGCCGGCTACAAGGCCGGCATGACCCACGTCCTGCTGGTGGACTTCAATCCCAACAGCCCAACCAGCGGGCAGGAGATTCAGGTCCCGGTGACCGTGGTGGAGACGCCGCCGATGAAGGTCGCGGCGGTCCGCCTCTACGAGGACGGGGTCGGCGGTCTCCGGGCCCGGGGGGAGGTCTGGGGCGGGGACCTCGATCGGGAACTGGCCCGGCGCCATCCCGTGGGGAAGGGAAACCCGAAGGCGGATTGGGATCGGTTCGACCCCGAGTCCCTGGATGAGGTCCGCGTCCTCACGTACACCCAGCCTCGTCTGGTGCCCGGCATCCCGAAGAAGGCGCCCGACGCCATGGAGACGCGGGTCGGCGGCGGGACGGTCGCAGAACGCCTGGCCTACGCGCGGGAGCAGTTGGGGCAGGAGGTCACCGTCCACGACTTTGCGGAAGACGGGCGGCTCGTGGACGTGGCGGCGGTCACCAAGGCGAAGGGTTTCCAGGGGTCCGTCCAGCGGTGGGGCATCAAGATTCTCAGCCACAAGGACAGCAAGATTCGGCGCCGGGTCGGGACGCTGGGCACGTTCAAGCCCGGGTACACCCGCCCGACGGTCCCGCAGGCGGGTCAGATGGGGTATCACCAGCGAACGGAGTACAACAAGCTCGTCCTAAAGATCGGGGACGATCCCGCCGAGATCAACCCGGCCGGGGGATTCCTCCGATACGGGGAGCTCCGGAACAGCTTCCTCCTGGTGAAGGGGTCCCTTCCCGGACCGACCAAGCGGCTGATTCGATTGCGCGATCCGATGCGGGCCCGGAAACCGAAGGTGGTGGAGGAGCCCGAATTCGCGTACGTCTCCCTCACCTCAAAGCAGGGGGCCTAGCGTGGCGAAGAAGACGAAGAAGGAGGAAGCCACGCGCCCCGACGTCCAGCCCAAGGACGTGCGACGCGCCCGCAAGGCCCAGCTCCAGGAGTGGGCCGAGGCCCTTGACCTCGATGCCACCGGCACGGTTCCTGAGCTTCGGGAACGGCTCCTCGCCGCGTTGGAGGGGGAGGAGTACCTCGTCCTCGAGGAGGAGGAGAAGCCGACCCGGCGCCCGAAGCGAAAGGGAGGGCAGGTGTATCTTTACTCCGTCAAAGGGAAGCCAGTGAAGGCACTCGACTTGCCCCCGATCTTCGGGCGTGAGGTGCGGCCGGACGCGATCCGTCGGGCCGTCACCGCGTTCCAGGCCAATCGGCGTCAACCCTACGGACCCGCACCCCGTGCGGGCCTACGGCACGCCGTGGAATGGTGGGGGAAGGGACGGGGCGTGTCCCGTGTCCCCCGTCTGAAGGGACGAGGGGGTCGAGGAGCCCAGGCGCCGAGCACCGTGGGCGGTCGACGCGCCCATCCGCCCCGGCCCGATCGCAACTGGAAGAAGAAGCTCAACAAGAAGGAGCGACGCCTGGCCCGCGCCTCCGCCCTGGCCGCGACGGCGGACCCCGACTGGGTGCGAAAGCGGGGCCATCGGTTTCCGGAAGACCTGTCCTTGCCCGTCATCGTCGAGGAGAAGGTGGAGGGGCTCACCGACACCACGGAGGCCTTGGAACTCCTGCAGCGGCTCGGGGTCGGCGAGGAGCTGGACCGGGTTTCCCGTCGTAAGATCCGGGCCGGGCGTGGGACCATGCGCGGCCGGAGGTACCGGAGGCCGAAGGGGCCCCTGATCGTGCTGACCCGCCAGGCGGTGGGCCGCCGGGCGTTCGGCAACCTGCCGGGCATCGAGCTTCAGGAGCCGAGGGCGCTGAACGCCGAAGTCCTCGCCCCTGGCGGGACCCCCGGGCGGCTCACCCTCTTCAGCAAGACCGCCCTGGATGAACTCGGAGAGTGGCAATGATCGAAGATCCCCACGGTATCCTGCTCTACCCGATCGTGACGGAGAAGTCCCTCAATTACCTCTCCGGCACGGCCGGCGAGGACTTCAAGGACGGCAACCGCCTCGAATTCGTGGTCCGAACCGACGCGTCGAAGCCCGAGATCCGACGCGCCTTCGAGTCCCTCTTTGAGGCCAAAGTAGAAAAGGTTAATACCCATACGAAGA
>JBHIBW010000006.1:0-23696 GCA_046759265.1 Thermoplasmata archaeon | reverse complement strand
ATACACATGGGGGTTATTAAAACTATCGTTTCACCAATGATAACCGTTATATAATGGTTAAATAATCTATCTTCCTAGGTGAAACGGCCATGAAAGCCTTTAAAGTAATCAGTAATCCCGAGGCCTTTCAGCTGATGGGAGACAAGACGCGACGGCAGATCATTTTCCTGCTGCGGGCCAAGGAGATGACGGTGAGCCAGATCGCGGCGGAGCTGGGCAAGACGCCCCAGGCCATCTACCACCACATTCGGAAGTTCAAGGAGGCGGACATGGTGGAGGTCGCCCGGGAGGAGCGCATCGATCACTTCATCGAAACCTACTACCAGGCCACCGCCGAGGTGTTCGAGTTCCGCCACGGCGAGGGGACAAGCCGGGAGTACACGGAGCAACAGGTCCGCGAGACGCTGGTGAATCTTCCCAAGCTCGGGTTCGAAGTGCGACTGGACGACGAGGTCGTCGATCGCCTCGTCAACCTTGAGGTGGAGAAGCAGGAGTACGGGAAGTATGCCGAGTTCCACGAGAAGGCCGAGGAGATTGAGGGACTGGACTTCTGGGCCCGTGGGATGTGCGCCGGATTTGCGAACCTTCTCGCCATGACGGACGAGGAGTTCGAGACGAAGCAGAGGCTGTCTCAAGAGTTCCGGGACGCCCTCCGCTCCACCCTCGTGGAAAAGACGCCGGCGAAGGTCAAGGCCGAGACCTAGGCGGGGTCCCTCCGGCTGGACCCTTCGTCCAGTCGGTATCTCACAATTGGGCGTGTGACCTTCCGACGCAAGACTTCGCGGAAGCCTGCTTTCTCGAAGGTGGGGAGGAAGCCGGTCCACGCGGAAGGGGCCGGGTAGTCCTTCCGATCGGTGTCGAGCGGGTATCCCTCCAGAACCGACCCGCCCAGGTCCTTCGCGTAGGCAAGGGCTGCCTCCAGAAGCTTCCCCGTGATTCCTTGATGGCGAAACTCCCGGGCGACGTAGAAGCACACGATGGACAGGACGGCCTCCTCGTCGACCGGCTTGAGGAGAGGCGATCGATTCAAACGGGCAAACTCGTCCCGGGGGGCAATCGAGCACCAGCCCACGGGTTGCCCCTCCTTGTAGAGAAGGATTCCCGGCACGCGCCCTTCACGGACGATGTCGTGCATGCGGCTCTTGTTCTCCGGGCCGCGTCTGTCCTCGAACTCGGCGGCAGAGAGACGCCACCACATGCACCAACATCCTCCCCATGCTCCCGACTTGCCGAAGAGGGTCTCTAGATCCCCCCATCGTTCCGGGGTCAGGGGATGGTATTCCACCCCGCCCTCGAGGGTTCCCCCGGTTTCAGCCTCGGGCCCACTCCTCATAGGGAATCGACCTTCCCGTCTCCAGGTACGAACGCAACGAATCGAGGGCCCATCGCCACCCCTGCTTCAGGTCCTCGTATTCCGCCTGGTTCCTCAAACGCGAGTGCTCGAGTCGAATCAAGGACTTCGCTTCCTCCTTCGGCTCGATCCAGATCTCGACCATGGTCCCGGGTGCATGGTCCGGGTTCTCCCAGGTGTACTTGATTCGTCCGGGTGGATCGAGGCGCAAGAATTCTCCTTGGTCTCCGTCCCTGTTCTCGTACCGTCCACCGATGCGTAAGTCGGCGTGCGCGTCCTCCGTAAACCAGCGAGAGAGCTGATCAGGCACGGTGAGAGCCGCATAGGCGGTTTCTGCCGGAACCCGAACGGTGCGCTGCACCCTCGCCACAAAGGCGTCCCCTTGCTGCCCGACTTCCCGCAGGCCCCGCGCTCGTTCGTATTCCACGGTCACCGTCTGAGCCCACCATCCGCTCAGATCGTAGGCTTCCTCGAGGTGCCTTGCGGCAGGGGCGTGACCCTTACTATCAGCCCCCCAGTCATCCAGGAGGGAGAACCACTCCTCCCAATCCCTTCCCGTCTTGGCCTTGACAGACTCCCCTCTGATTCGCGATCGCGTACGGGTCACGAAAATCTCCGCCTAAGATCGGATGGGGGCTATTTGCCTATTGGCCCGCCGCAGGCTAGCTGTCAGGTCCCGGGAGGGCCGATCCGCCTGCAGCCATGTAGGCCTGGGTGACCTCACTGAGAATTCGATGGGCGGCCGCGACCGCCTCGGGGAGACGGTTTGGGTCGACCAGTCTTCCGTCGACGGAGAGGAAGATGCCCTCGAACCGTGCGTCGAGAAGGATCCCTCCGTCCTCGGTTGTCCAGGTCAAGGTACGGCCCGCGGCATCCTCGGCGAATCCGTACCAACGCAGCGGCCCGAACCAGCGCTGCCGAAGGGCTTCGGTCGCAGTGCGGCCCTCAAGTTCCCCGGGAAGCACCGTCCGGAGGACTGGGATGGGAGGACTCTGGATGGGGTCACGGACCGTCTGTGCGAGCGAAGCACCCTGAGAACTCAACCGATACCCCTCGCCGGTCCCGCTCACGAGGCCCTCCTCCTGCAGGCGCCGGAGGGCTCGCGTCAGGGACTCCTGGTGGATGTCGAGAAGCCGACGCAACCCTTGAAAGCTGACCTCGACCGCCTCCTCCCGTCCGAGGAGGGCGAGGATGTCCCGGTCGTGATCCGAGAGCGCCGGCCCCCTGCCCGAAGGCAAGTAGAGGTCCGTCACCGTGTAAAATCAGGCCCCGGCCAGCCTTAAACCTTCTCGTCTCGGTCGCGGGGATGATTTCAATTCCTTCGAGCGGAGATGCGCACGTGTGACCGGCCACCGCCGGAGCTGGTCAACAAGTTCTGGCATCCCCTATAACACGGCATGATTCATGAGCTGCAGGACGCCCTAACCGGGGCGGTCGAGAAGGCAGCAAAGAGTACGGTGAGCGTGAGCATCTCCGCACGGCCCTATCGCGCGTGGGGTCGGTTCCCCCGACAGGGGGCCGGTTCCGGGGTCGTCATGGATGACAAGGGCCACATCTTGACCAACTATCACGTGGTCAAGGGAGCGGAGCGGATTCTCGTCTCGCTGTCCGACGGCAGCATCGTAGGCGGCCGGGTCCTCGGTGGGGACGAAGAGACGGACATCGCCGTCGTGGAGGTGCAAGAGGCGTCGCTCCAGCCCGCGGAGTTCGGCGACTCAGACGCACTGAAGGTGGGGCAGCCAGTCCTCGCCATTGGAAACCCATTAGGCCTCGCGGGCGGTCCCGCGGTGACCTCCGGCGTGGTGAGCTCCCTGCGACGAAACCTGCAGGTGGCCAACGGCAACGGCCTGAAGATGATTCAGACCGACGCGGCGGTCAATCCTGGAAACAGCGGGGGGCCCCTCGTGGACCTCGAGGGCAAGGTCGTAGCGGTCAACACGGCCAACATCCCCCACGCCGACGGAATCGGTTTCGCCGTTCCGGCCAAGACGGCCCTCGCGACCGCGGAGCAGATCATCGAGCATGGACGGGTGCAGCGACCCTGGGTGGGGATCGTCGGGTACGACGTGAACCGTCGGGTCGCGCGACACTACGGCCTAAAGGCATCACGGGGCGTCCTCGTGGCGGAGATCACCGCCGGGGGACCCGCTGAGTCCGCGGGCCTCCGAGTCGGAGACGTCATTCTCTCCCTGGCGGGGGAATCCCTCGACACCGTAGGCGACCTGGTGGATGTGCTGCGAACGCGAGATATCGAAGAAAAAGTCGAAATGGAGGTGGACCGAAGTGGTCAATCCCTTCGCATCGAGGCAACCCTCGGCGCCCGACCCTTTTGAGCCGGATCCTTGGGATCCCTTTGATCCGGCCACCCCGAACCCTCCCCCGGGCCCGCCGGGCCTCTAGGGATGTTTCCCCTGGGCAGGGTATAAGCGAGAGCCCGGCCTCACAGAACCCGAGGTACGGGGCCGCCCCGTCTTGGAGGTCTTCGTCTGGAGTTCTTCGATTCGGCGTATGAGGGAACACCTCCCTGGGATATCGGCCGGGCCCAGCCCGAGTTCGTGCGCCTGGAACAGGCAGGCCGAATCGGAACGACAGTCCTTGACATCGGGTGCGGAACAGGGGAAAACGCACTGTATCTGGCACAGCGGGGCCACGAGGCTTGGGGCGTCGACGCCTCTCCCCGGGCCATCAAAAAAGCCGAGGCAAAGTCTGCGAGCCGGGAAATCCCTGTGACCTTTCTTGTGGGGGACGCCTTTAACCTGGGTCGTCTCGGACGAACCTTCGAGACCGCGATTGATTCGGGTCTGTTTCACACCTTCTCGGATCAGGAACGCGTTCGCTTCCTCGACAGCCTGGCCCGTGTGCTTCCTCGGGGCGGCTCCTACTTCATGTTGGCTTTCTGCGAACAGGAGCCAGCGGATTGGGGTGGTCCTCGCCGTGTCACACAAGAGGAGATTCGGGCTACGTTTCGGGAAGGTTGGACCGTGGAATCCATCCAGCCGGCGAAATTCGAGAGCAACATCCATCCCGACGGAGGCCTCGCCTGGCTCTCGAGTGTGACACGCCTCTGAGTTCATCAGGCAACCCTTATAACTGCCCGTCCTCTCGCCTCCTTGGGGAGAAACTTGCCTACCTACATTCGATTGGTTCGAATGACCGAGCAGGGAAAGAAGGACATGAAGGAGAAACCGGGCTGGTTGACGGATAGGGCCCTCAAGATCCTAGAGGAACACGGTGCAAAGCGCGTCTCCGGCTGGGCAACCCTCGGCCGGTACGATTTTGTCATCGTTATCGAGGCGCCTGACGACAAGACGGCGATGCAGATCAGCGCGAAAATCGGTGGTCTGGGCGGATCCCACGTAGAGACGCTCACGGCCATCCCGATGGACGAACTGACGGCCGAAAGCTAACCTGCCGACCGCGAACGCGAACCTATCGGTCAGAGACCGAAGGATCTCCGCCGCTCGGTCAAGATTAAGAGCTCCGCCCATGATGCGGATACCCCCAGGAGGGGGGTAGCCTGGTCCTCGACCTCTTCATGAGCGACCTCCTGAGTTTTTGGTGGCTCCTCCCGGCGGCCCTTCTCATCGGGGCGGTCGCCATGACCTTCGGGATCGGCGGGGCCATTTTCTTCTCCCCCTTTTTCGTGATCTTTCTGTCCTTGAAGCCAGAAGTTGCGATCGCTTTGGGTATCCTCGTCGACGTCTTTGCCTTCGCGAGCGGCCTGGCCGGGTACGTGCGGAGCCGGCTGGTCAACTACCACGTGGCGACCCGGCTCCTGCCCTTCGTGGCCGTCTTCGCCGTCGTCGGGGCCTTCGCGGGGAAGGCCCTTCCACCCAACGTGCTGGAGCTCACCCTGGCAGCCGCTCTCTTCCTTCTCGCCGTGGCTTTCCTGGGTCGCGATCGAAGCGTCCACTTCGTGGACCACCCGCTCCATCCAACGCGGACCGAGTCGGAACGGGCCTCCTGGGCGGATTGGTGGCAGGACATTGAGAAGAAACCCCTCCTATTCGTGACGAGCTCGATTGGGGGGCTGTTCGTGGGTCTGGTCTCCGCGGGCATTGGCGAGGTGAACGCCTACAACTTCGTCCGCAGGTTGAAGATGGACCCGGCCTTTGCTGCGGGCACCTCGGTCTTCATCATCGCGTTTACCGTTCTCGTGACGACCCTCTTCAATCTGTCCTTCTTTGCCGTGGCCGACCCGCGAGACCTCTTGATCATGACGCAGATCGCCATCTGGGCCGTCCCTGGCGTGATTCTGGGGGCACAGCTCGGGGTCCGCATCTCCAAGCGCATTAATCGGAGGAAAGCGCTCCTCGTCCTTCCCATTCTCTTCGCGGCCGTAGGAATCCTCACCGTCCTCAACGCTCTGGCGTAACGACCCGAGGGCGGGGTCGACGCGGACTCAAGAATCCTTAAGCGCATGTAAGGCATTGCCGGACGGGGGAGAACCCTCCGCCTTGAACGGTTCCAGCGGGGGTTTATCGGCGGGGCGGTGGGTCCATCCCTCAGGATTGAGAACCATGGGCAAGTTTGAGAAGGGAAGGACGGCCGTCCTTATCACCGACCCGCAGAACGACTTCCTGTCCGAAGGCGGCGTGGCCTGGAACGACCTTGGTGAGCGGGTCAAGGAGACGAAGGTGGTGGAGCATCTGGTCCAGATCCGAGAGGCCGCGAAGGCTGCGGGGGTTCCCGTCTTCTACTCTCCGCACTACTACACCGACGAGGAATTCGAGCGCTGGAAGCATCTCAACGCCATCGATCAATTCATGTTCGACAACAAGATGTTCCGGGAGGGCAGTTGGGGAGCCGAGTTCCATCCCGATTTGGAACCCGACGAAAACACGATTGTCCTGCATTCTCACAAGGGAGCGTCCAACTTCTGGACGGGGGACACGGCGCTGCAGCTCCGGCAGAGGGGTATCCAGAAGATCATCCTCGCCGGCATGTCGGCCAACATCTGCACGGAGTCGCACCTTCGCGACGCCGTGGAGAACGGGTTCGACGTCGTCGTGGTCAAGGATGCCACGACTGGGATAAGCCCAGAGGCCACCGAGGCCGCGTACACGAACTACGGGTTCATCGCGGAAGAGGTTGTCACGACTGACGAGGTCCTGGATCGGCTGGAGTAGTCAAGGCGAATCCTGTCCAGGCGGAACGCCTCTCCCTGCGGGTTACGCCTGCTCCCGCAGCTTGAGGAACGGATAGGAGTTCCGCAATAGGCGGAGTTGGGCCTTCCGCAGATGTTCCCCGAAGGTGGACCGCGCCACCCCCAACCCCTCGGCGATGTGATCCATGCGTTCGCGCGCTGGGACGTCGAACAGGCCGCGTTCGTACGCCAGAACGAGGCTTCGGACTTGTTTCCCCGTCAGACCTTCGAACAGTCGAACCGGAGCCAAACCGAGGTGGTGGATGGGATCGAGGCGCTCCCGGGGGCGGTGCGAGAGAACCCGGACCTGCCCGTCCTTCCTGATCCCGGCCACGAAGCGCTGAAGGGGCCTCTTGCCAGACGAGATGATGCGATGGGTCTCCCACCCGTTGTGGTAGGTGATTGGTGGGACGTGCCAGACCCCCTGCTGATCGGCGATGGAGGTGACAGAGCGGTAGGTCCGGCAGGCGCACTTTCGGGCCATCGTCAGGGCAAACCGGTCGTTCCGAAAGACGTCGTAAACGTGGAGGGACCTCTCGGCCGCCTCCAAGACGGCCTCAAGCCCTTCGTTGTCAGGGGCCTCAATCTGCAGCACCTCGAGCGTTCTGTTGCACCACACCGCCATTTCCACCTCGGGAAAGGCCACTGACAGGTCACAGAAGGGACAGGGATGTTGGACCTTGATTGCGGTATCTAGGAGAGGCATGTTCGCCCATCTTGGGCAGGAGATATCAATCTACACCCGCCCCAGGGCGGTTCCGGGAGATGCCGCATGTGACGGGAAAATGGAATCATGGAGCCGCCGGAGGGCGGCAGAAACCGGAATGCCTGCGCCGGGTCGTATTTCTCTGGATGATTCCGGGGTCAGCGCTTCCTTTCTGGTCAAAGGAGGTCCAGCATGTCTCCACCGCGAAGGGCCTCACCGCCTTCGTCCGACTGGAGTACGCTCCAGCGGATCGGGACTGGGCCAGGGGGGAGGCCCTTCGCGAGAACGCCGATGCCCGCCGGGGCCGATTGGGGCGATGGTTCCGCCGGTTCTTGGCCCGGGGAGGGGCGCCCGGCCGCCAACCTTCATACACGGGGAGGACAAGGCGGGGGGTGGGGAGGTTTCGCGGCCTCAGGCGCCCCATACGTCGATGAGGGTCTCATCCAGTCACAGGTCTCGGTCCCTATCCGGGTAGCGCGCCTGGGAGAGGCGTAGGATGGATGTGCCGCGCTCGGCCCGGTTCGGTTAGGAATGCCATGAACCGGAACGGAGCCCGCCACAGAACGCGAACCAGGCCTCGAAGGGAGAGATCACGGAGGGCGAGTTCCACCTCGGAAGGGGAATAACCCTCTGCGCTCGCCAGGAGCTCATCCTGGGAGAGAATGCCGGCTCCATCCCGCCTGAGTGCGTCCAGGAGACGGTGATTGAGGGGGGAGGTGGATCCGTTGCGCAGCGGCGTCCGACTCAGGTCCACCACCTTGATCCCACCCGTACCGGGAGTGCGTGTGTCCAGGACCTCTTGCTCGGGGTTCATAGGTCTGAATGCCTCGGAGGGCTACTTGAACCCAAAAGAAAGATTCTTCCTGAAGACAGGCTTCGCATTGAACTCGGGCCGATTCCGGAGACAGGATCGGTCTCATCACGGTCAGAGACGACGGGAGTCGCAAGAATGGTCCCCGAGTCATCCTCTTTGGTGGGAGCCTGGAAACTGGTCCGCCTCGATCCCGGCACTGGCTCCCTCGTCACCCCTCTTCAGCGCACGGAGCTCACCGCCGCATTTCGTGACGATGGACGGCTAGCGGGGTCGGCCGGATGCAACCGGTATGGGACAAGCTATGAGACCACCGGTTCGACCTTGAAGGTCAACCCCCTTATCGCGGCGACGCAGATGTGGTGTGCCGAACCCGACGGAACGATGACGCAGGAGGACGCCTTCCTGCAGGCGTGGGCTCGTGTAGCCGGGTTCGACATAGAGGAGGACCATCTCCAGCTCACGGACGCCCAGGGAGCGCCCGTCTTCGTCTTCGTCCTCGCCGAACCCTCCGGATCGACCACGAAGTGAACCTCCAGGGCGCTCAGAGACTCATATAAGGCTAAGGGCCTTCGATGCGAGCGGGAGAGGAGCCATGAAACGAGTGACGGGCATCGGCGGGGTGTTCTTCAAGGCTGAGAACCCCGACGAGCTGAAGGCGTGGTACATTCGTCATCTGGGCCTTCCTTCGCGCCCCGATGGCAACGTCATGTTCCAGTGGCGTGAAGAGGAGGAACCCGAACGAGAGGGCGCCACCGTCTGGAGCGCCTTCCCTCAGGACACGGACTACTTCGAGCCCAGTCAATCGCCCTTCATGATCAACTACCGTGTCGATGACCTCGACGATCTCCTGACGCAGCTTCGGCGCGAGGGGGTGGACGTCGAGGATCGAGTGGAGGAGTACCCCTATGGCCGCTTCGCCTGGATCATGGATCCCGAAGGAAACCGGGTGGAGCTGTGGGAGCCCCCCGAGAAGTACTGACGGAGGCCGATGGCTGAAGCGTTCCCCGGCGACGACCTGTCCCGATGCGATTGGGGCTTCTCAGAGCCTCTCCTCCTGGCCTACCATGACGACGAGTGGGGGGTTCCGCTTCACGACGACCGCGCCCTCTACGAGCTGCTGGTGCTCGAGGGGATGCAAGCAGGGCTGAGCTGGATGACGGTTCTTCGCAAGCGAGAGAACCTTCGTCGGGCGATGGATGGCTTCGATCCCTCCCGCGTCGGCCGCTACGGTGAGGAGAAGATGAAGCAGCTTCTGGCCGATGACGGCATCATCCGAAATCGCATGAAGCTTGAGGCGGCCATCCACAACGCCCGACGGTTCCCCGAGGTCCAGAACGAGTTCGGTTCCTTCGACGCGTACCTGTGGCGTTTCGTCGAGGGTCGCCCGCGAGTCAACCGATTCGCTTCGCTCGCGGAACTCCCCCCAGAGACCGACAAGTCACAGGCGATGAGCAAGGATCTACGACAGCGCGGCTTCCGGTTTGTGGGGCCCACCATCTGTTATGCCTACATGCAGGGCGCGGGCCTGGTGAACGACCACACAACGGACTGCTTCCGACACGCGGAACTCACCGGACAGCGGTGACGGCCTCGCGTCTCTCTTTTTAGAGGGCCCCCTGTTCTTTCCAGAGTGCGCACGTTCGTCGTGGGGGGCACGGAGTTCATCGGCCGCCAGACGGTGGAGGAGCTCCTCCGCCGGGGTCACGACGTGACCATCTTCCATCGGGGTCGGTCTCCCAACCCCTTTGGGGACCGGGTTCAGGAATCGTTGGGCGATCGGATGCGTGCCCGAGACATCCGCGCGGCGGTCTCCGGCGAAGCATTCGACGCCGTCATCGATCTGGTCTACGTATGGGGACCCGGGACGGGCCCGTCCCAGGTGGGCTCCATGCTGGAAGCCGCAGGCGACCTCGAGCGCTATGTGTTCCTCAGCAGCTGCGGGGTGTACGATCCCAACGGACCTCTGCCTGCAAGGGAAAGCAGCCCCCTCGGCCCCGCCCTCGGCCAGTACAGTGCCGACAAGATCGCCTCGGAGGAATTCTTGTTTCAGGCCCATCGAGAAGGGCGCGCTAGCGTCTCCATCGTCCGACCCCCTCACGTCTATGGTCCGTACAACAACGTCCCTCGGGAGTCGTGGTTCTGGGACCGCATCGTGGCGGGGCGCCCGGTGGTCGTCCCGGATGAGGGCGGGACCCTGACGCATCTCGCGGCCGTGTGGGACGTTGCATGGGCCTTGGCGGAGGCGGTCGAGAACCCCGAAGCCCGGGGCGAGGCATTCAACATTGCAGACGAGGCACCGATCACCCATTCGGCCCTCGTCGATCTTCTAGGGGCAGCCGCAGGGCGAAGCGTGGAGAAAGTGGCGATTCCTCGCACCCGGATCTACGAACTCGGGGGCGGTGCCTTCGCCCCCCCGTTGTACTTTGCTGTGGCCTTGGACTCCGAGATGGACTTGGCTGTCGACATTTCCAAGGCCGTCGGAAGGCTCCGCTTCCGACCTACGAATCCTTTGGAAGGGTTTCAGAAGACCTTTGCGTGGTACATGGCGCAGGATCGCACCCGGACGCCGAAGTTCTCCTTTGACCGCGTGCTTCTGGGTCGCTAGCGGACTCGCTCTCCTCTCCGGGGCGTCTCTGCGGCCTCGACGAAGCCACTAAGACGACCCAACATCCGATCCTGTCGTCCAGGGAAGACCTCGCTTAGGCTTCGCGGTTCCTGGTCCTCAAAGACACGGTCGGCGTGATGCCGCATCCCGTATTGGATCAGAGCCGTCAGGATCGGGATGGCATCTCCCCCCTTCGCCGTCAGTCGGTACCGGATGGTTCGCGGGCCCTCGGCCCCCACCACCCGTTCGATCAACTCCTCCGCCCGAAGGTCCCGGAGACGCATGGAGAGGACGCGGGGCGTCATCCCGGGGTTGTTCCGAAGAAGACCGGTAAAGGACATATCGCCGAAGAAGGCGACATCACGGAGAACCAGGCAGGCCCATTTTCTGCCGAGGACCCCGAGGCTGGCTCGGATGGGACAGGTTTCGAAGGGAATCTGAGGCAGAATTGGCTCCTTATGCGTCGTGGGCCCGGACCATGCCATGGAATCACGCTATACTTTGGGTCCCGAGGGGTGTTATATACTATATTTTGTATATCACACTTGCGGACGAATCCGCCAAGGAGGCATTCCATGAAAGAGGATGAGTCGAAGGGGAAGGATGTGGCAACGCGAGTCTGGGTGTCGACGGTTTCCGTATCGGATTTCGATCGCGCGCTGGCCTTCTATCGAGACATCTTGGGTTTTCCCGTCCAGTTGGAGGCCAGAAACTTCGGTTGGATGGAGGTGGGGCCCGATGAGCCTCTCTGCAAGATCGGCCTCTCGTTGGTTGAGAACGCTGAAGAGCTCGTCCCCCGAAGGGGAATTGTCCTGGAGGTCGAGGATATGGATGCCTTCGCGGAGAGACTCCGCGCTCATGACGTGAAGTTCACCCACGAACCCGAGAAACAGCCTTGGGGTGGCATGGTCACGGACTTTCTCGACCCAGACGGGAACGAAATCGAGGCGGTCTACGATCCGGGCCACTACGAGTACCGGGAGTAGCCGCCCACCCGTTGGATCGTTAGAAGTCAATCAGGCGGGGAGACTCTCTCAACGGACGTTTCTCCTGGAGGTCGGCCAACGCCCTTTCCAGGATGGAGATGAGCTTCTCCCGCTCGGAGGGCCCTCGCCTCGTCTCGGTGTTCCACTGGTCCCGCTCCGCTCGTTTGTGTGCGAGCTTGTACTTGACGCCCGACATGGATGTGGCGTAGGAATTGCTGTCGATCTTGCGGACGTGCTGATGTGCGAGAATGTACCAGTGAAACTGGGTATTGATGGGGGCCCCGGAACCGTCCGGAGCGTCCTCCTCCCGTTCTTTCACCGCGGTGAGTGTGAATTCCCATTCATCGGGGTCCACTTTTTGTTCCCGCCAAAGCGCGTTGGGATAGATCCACGTGTGACGTCCCCCCACGGCCATCCCGGTGTACTTGCGTCCCCTGAACTCCTTCATCGCGTCGTAGCTCACGGCCCCGATTCGACGCCATCCAAGGCCTAATCCCTTCCGGGGGAGGTCAATGAAAGTACCCCCGCGTCAAACCCATATACCGACCGGGCGGTGCCCGTTCGGTGTTGGAGGTCGCTCGAAACCGTCGCTTCAACCGTACCCTGTGGGCCGGGGGCATGCCTAACGGTTTGGGGGAGGTGAAGCCGCACCATTATCTCGAGATCTTTCGGACGATGCGGGAGAACTGGCGACATCCCCGATTCGCCTGGCGGATTCTCGCGGACGGCGTCTGCGACGGGTGCGCCTTGGGCACCACCGGGATGCGCGATTTCACCATGCCTGGGGTCCACCTGTGTACGGTTCGGCTCAACTTGCTGAAGCTCAACACCATGGGGCCGTTGGACATTGCGTCCCTCTCGGCTGTCGATCGGCTCGCCGATCGGTCATCTCGGGAACTGAGACAGTTGGGCAGGCTCCCCTACCCCATGCTCCGAGAACGCGGCGAGCAGGGGTTCCGCCGGGTCTCTTGGGACGCCGCGCTGGACACCCTCGCGGGCCGCATCCGGGAGACCAATCCCGACCGGCTGGCCTTCTATCTCACCTCCCGCGGAATCACAAATGAGGTCTACTACATCGCCCAGAAAGTCGCTCGGTTCCTTGGCACGAACAACGTCGACAACTCGTCGCGGGTCTGCCACGCCCCGAGTACGACCGGTCTGAAGGCGTCCGTCGGCGTGGCCGCGAGCACGTGTTCTTACACCGATTGGATCGATTCGGATCTCCTCGTGTTCTTCGGCTCGGACGTTCCAAACAACCAGCCGGTCACTACGAAGTACCTGTACTATGCGAAGCAGAACGGCGCCAGGGTCCTCGTGGTGAACCCCTTTCGCGAACTCGGATTCGAGCGATACTGGGTGCCGAGCGTAGCCGAGTCCGCGGTGTTCGGTACGAAGATCGCGAACCGTTTCTACGCCGTGCACATGGGGGGAGACATCGCCTTCATCAACGGCGTGTTGAAACACCTCATCGAACGCGGATGGCTGGACGAGGACTTCATCCGATCCCACACGGCCGGGTTCGAGGCGCTAAAGGAGTCGCTGGCGACCCAGTCCTGGGAGCTGTTGGAACGCTTCTCAGGACTCTCGCGCGGCGAGATGCTAGACTTTGCGGCGACGTATCGCCGGGCCCGGTCGGCAGTCTTCATTTGGTCCATGGGCATCACGCAGCATCGGTTCGGTGTGGCCAACGTCGAGGCGATCGCGAATCTGGCTCTCGCCCGAGGAATGGTCGGGCGGCCCGGAACCGGGCTCATGCCAATCCGCGGACACAGCGGCGTTCAGGGCGGTGCGGAGGTCGGTTGTGTACCCGACAAATTTCCGGGCGGCGTGCCCGTTTCCGACCAGACAGCATCCGATTTTGCTTCCCTGTGGGGCTTCCAGCCGCCTACAGGCCCTGGCTTAAACGCGGTCGAGATGATTCAACGAGCTCACGCCGGAGACCTTGAGATGCTCTACAGCCTGGGCGGCAACTTCCTCGAGACCCTTCCGGAACCGGACATGATCCGGGACGCCCTAGCCCGGGTCCCCGTTCGGGTCCATCAGGACATCGTCTTGACCTCCCAGATGCTGGTGGATCCGGGGGAGCTCGTCCTCCTCCTTCCCGCCGCCACCCGGTATGAGCAGCGAGGCGGAGGCACGGAGACGTCGACGGAACGGCGGATCTACTTCAGTCCGGAGATCCCCGGCCCCCGTGTGGGGGAGGCTCGCACGGAATGGGAGATCCTCCTCGACCTCGCGGCCCGGGTTCGACCGGAGCAGGGGGACATCATTCGGATCAGAGACCCTTCGGAGATTCGAGCTGAGATGGCCCAGGCAGTGCCATTCTACGACGGCGTTCAGAACTTACGAGGGAAGGGTGACGCGATCCAATGGGGCGGACCTCGCCTGTGTCAGGATGGGGTCTTCCCGATGCCCGAGGGTCGCGCTCGATTCACGCCATTGGCGCCCCCGGAGGTGGACCTTCCGGAGGGGTGGTTTTTGTTGAGCACGCGAAGAGGGAAGCAGTTCAACAGCATGGTCCACGCCGAACGGGATCCGATGATCGGTGCGCAGAGGGACGATGTCCTTCTGAGCGCTGAGGACGCTGAACGCCTTGGTCTGGAGGACGGCCAGCCGCTTCTCATCCGGTCCGATGCAGGTTCATTCCGCGGCCACTGCAAGGTGTCCCAGATCAAACCGCGCAACGTTCAGATGTACTGGCCTGAAGCGAACGTGCTCATCCGTCAGGGCGTCGTCGATCCTGAGTCGGGCATGCCCGATTACAACGCTCTTGTGGAGCTGATCACAGAGGTCTCGGCTTGAAACAAGATTCGATGAAGAACGCGCGTATCCATCGAGCACGTGACGGACGAACGACGAAGACGCGGGACGTTGTCGCGGTCGAGGAACCGTTGGAGATTCAGGTCGTGGAGACCACCCAGAAGGGGCAGGAGCACGCCCACAGCCTCTCGGTCACGATGCGCACCCCGGGGAACGATTTCGAGCTCGTCGCCGGGTTCCTGTTCTCCGAAGATGTGCTCCACAGCCCAGACGACCTCTGGCGCATCGAGTACTGCGTCCCCGAGGACGCCCCTCAGGAGTTCAACGTCGTGAGTGTCGTCCTCAAGGAGAGCGTGCCCCTCGACCTGTCCCACACGCTCCGATCCTTCTACACCACATCGGCCTGCGGCGTGTGCGGAAAGGCCACGCTCGAGTCGGTGAGAGTGCGGGACCCCTTCCCTCTTTCACCGAACGGGCCGAAGGTACGGGCCGCCCAGCTTGCGGCATGGCCGAAGGCGTTGCGCGGCGGACAAGAACTCTTCGACCGAACGGGAGGCCTTCATGCGGCCGCCCTGTTCGACGGTGGAACCCTCGTTTCGTTGCGGGAGGACATCGGCCGCCACAACGCGGTCGACAAGGTTGTCGGGGAACAGTTCCTCGCAGGGGCCCTCCCCCTCGAGAGTCGGGCGCTGATGGTGAGCGGACGCGCGAGCTTCGACATTCTTCAAAAGGCCGTCGCCGCGGGCATCCCCTTCGTCGCCGCCGTGGGCGCCCCCTCCAGCTTGGCTGTGGACCTCGCCAACGAGTTTGGGCTCACGCTCGTGGGCTTCTTGCGTGAGGACTCGTACAACATCTACTCGGGTCAGCACCGCATCGTTGCATGAACCCGTTCATCCTCGAACCTGCATGGGCAGATTCTTATAATCTCTGCCGGATGCATCTATCGGTCCAGAGGCCAGGAGGTGGTTCCCGGTATGAAGGTGACATCGCTTCTCCAGCCAACGCCGGGAACCCACTAGGATTCCCTCCCAATCCCGGTCCTGAGCCCGTCTTGTGAACGCATGCCCCAGGCATTTCGCTACGCGATGCCCGAAACATTGGACAAGAGCGTCCGGTGGCGGATTGACCATCGAACGCTCCCCCAACGTGAGCCGAGTCGACGAACGACGATCGAGGCCATCCTCTCTTCCGGCCTGGCTACAGAGGTAGTGGGTCTCCTCAGTGCCGGGAAGGAGGCCGACGTCTACCTCGCCGGGTACGGAGGGGATCCGATTGCGGTCAAGGTGTATCGGCTCTTCCGGACATCCCGCCGGGGCGGGGGAGGGGCCAAGCTGGATCGGATGTCCCGGCAGGCGGCACGGGAGTACGATGCCCTGTTCCGGGCGTGGAAGGCGGGAGCCCCGGTGCCAACGCCGGCCCGACGGGTGGAAAACATGGTGTCGATGCGATACCTGGGGGACGATGACGGCCCCGCCCCCCGTCTGCAGGACGTCCCCCTTAGGAACCCGAAGGAGTTCTTGGACCAGACGTTAACTGCAACAAAGGCTCTCGTCCAAGGCGGTCAGGTCCACGGCGACCTCAGCGCGTTCAACATCCTTGTCCATGCCTCTCGCCCTTGGTTCATCGACTTCTCGGACGCCATTCGGGTCGACCGGCTGGGGATCAGCCCCTGGAAGCGCCTCACGCGCGCGAGGACACGCCTTCGCCGGGACCTGCAGGCGCTTCAGGTCCACTTCCGACGGTACGGACTGTCCCTCGACGTCGAGGGAATCACTTCAGATCTCGTGCGCGAGCTGGATGTCGGCGGGCTGTTGGGTTGAGCTCCACCACCAGGCCTAGTCGATCCTCTCCACTTCTAGGATTTCCACGAGCCTGCCCCACATGTGGATGCTCCCCCGATCCCGGATAAGCTCTGCTTCGAACCGAATGCGGAGGCCGTCTATTCTGAATTCATCATCCAGGTTGAGGGGGTCATAGCGCTCTCCTCCCTCACTCACGATGCCGAAGAACCCGCCCTCTAGCTCGCTGAACACAACCGTCCCCGACGCGGTGAACCGGTCTCTCATGGGGTCAGTCGGTACAGCCGAAACATGGGGTTCTCGACGGGGAGGACGTTGACGGATGAATATCCGGCCTCCTGTGCGTAGCGGCGAAGGGTCGACGGCGACATCACCGTCCCGGTAGCGGCGGAGTCGGGCACTGTCATGGCTTGTGGGAGGCAGTGGAGCACACTGAAGTTGTAGAAGAGGTGGCCGATGAAGTTCCGATTCTCCTCGAGCGTGTCCCCGACCGCTTCATCGACGATGAGCACCGTTCCCCCAGGCATGGCGAGCTCCCGCATCGCCCGGAGAGCCTTGACGGGGTAGGCAAGGTCGTGGACTACCTCCATCGCCGTGACCAGATCGTAGGGGCCTTCCAGAGTACCTCCTTCGATCGTCGACTCGTGCAGGGTCACGCGGTCCGAGACCCCCATCGACTCGGCGTTCTGCCGGGCCTTCCGAATGGATGCGGAATCCGGATCGAGGGCGTCCACGGTGGCTTTTGGGAAACCCAGGGCGAGGGCGATTGCTGCCCACCCCGTCCCGCAGCCCACGTCCAAGGCTCGGCCTCCCGCCATCAGGCGATCCCGCACGTCCGGGAGGCTCGCAAGCCAGGTATCCGCAAGATCACTTAGAAACAGATTCCGGGATTGCCCTCCCTGGGCCTCCACGAACTCGGATCCATATGTCTCGTACGGGACACCGCCCCCCGTCCGAAAGGCTTCGATTACGTCTGAGAGGGCCCGAGCGACAGGCGGCAGGAACTGCACGAACGGAAGCGTATGGAGGGGATCCTCCGCTTCTAAGAGAACAGGGGCGTATGCCGGGGGGATGGTAAACCGGCCGGACCGCACGTCGTGCTCGAGGTATCCACCTGCCACCATAGCTTCGAGCCACTCGCGTAGGTATCGTTCGGACAACCCTGTCTGCCTCGCAAGTTCTTCGGAGCTTGCCGTTCCGGCGTCCGCTAGGGCCGCAAAGAGTCCGAGGCGCAGGCCGATGTAGAGCGTCAAGGTGCTCATGGCGCCGTTGATATCTCCGACGATCCGTTCCGACAGTGCTTCCCCCGAGCCTGGTGTTTCCTCCATCAGCGGGGTCTCCCAACCCGGCATTCCTCGACGGCTAATAAGGGACGACCTGCGAGCTCAATCGTCACAGTCCGCTTCACGGTTCTCGTCGCAACAACCCGTGAAAATACGCGTGAAGAACCTTCGCTTCGCCTTTGCGGAGAATCTCAGACAGCGTCGACTTCGCGACTCCTAGCTTCTGGGCCAGCTCCGAGAGGCGAATCTCCTTGGGAAACTCAAAGTACCCCAGTTTGTACGCGAGGCTCATCACGGTCTCCTGGCGGTCCGTGAGCATGCCCGAAGCCGTGGAGGTTCGGATCGCCATGAGCTCGGCATCGATTCCCCGCTCCTCGAGGTCCTTCACCAAGGCTTGTGCTGCGGTACGCTTCGGGGCGAGGATGCGCCAGATCAATCCGGCGCCCTCCGCCGCCGTCGCGTCCAACATGAAGCACTCCGATCGCGCAAGGGAGTGGCACCCGCCGCAGTCCCGAACCTGTAAGGCGGCGACAATGCGGTCCGCTGTCGTCTGGATGGACTCGACCAAGATCACACTGGAGTTGTTCGAGAGGGCCTCCGTGACCGCTTCGAGGTCCTCCTCCTTCGGATAGATCTCGACGAGACATTGAAGCACTCCGTCGCCCAGGTCCTTCTGTTCGAGGCAGTTCACCACTACCCCGTGCTCCCGAGTAAGCTGGGAGGCCCAACTGCAGGGGAGTTCGACCCGAACGGTGGCCTCGATCAACGCATTCGCGATGGTCCGACTGTTATTTCCACCTAGCGAACGTACTCGGGATATTCAGGCATCCACGCGGGGCTGCCCCTTCTTCAATCTTGACGCCGTGGGCGAATCTCGGAGCGGGGCCTCGTCCCGCGTTCCCAACACCAGGGTCGAGGCGGCCACAACGAAGAGAATGAACCCTAGGAGGGAGATCTGGGCTAAGTACGTGCTCTGGAACATCCTCCCCGCAACAAGAATGAGGAGGAATCCGGCTCCCATCCACCGGGTCGACTTGTCGGACAGGAAGGCGGCCAGACTGTACGTCGCGGCCCCCAGGGCCACGGCGTAAACGGGCATGGGCAGAAAGAGCGTGAAGTAGACCGTCCAGACCGCCGCCAGGGAGACGAAGGCCGACGCAGAGACGAAGACGAAGATGACCGCGGCGAGCGCGGCAACCGGAACGAGGGAGGGTCTCCAACCGCGTCCGGGAAGGAGAAGAAGAGGCGCGGCGACGGCTAGAACTTCCCCTCCGCTGAAGATCTCGCTGACATAGGGGAGTTGGAGCCCAATGGCCGCCCCACTTAGACCGGCCTGGAAGTAGTAGGTTGTGCCGAGGGCACCCGCGATGGCACAGGCGGCCAGGAAGTCCCAGGATCTTCTCCGAGGGAAGAGGAGGAGGAGCGGGAGGAGAAGGACCAAGAGAAGGCCCTGATATAGCAGCGGCGTCGTCGGGTGGGAAAGAAGGGGGAGGAGGAGTCCGACCGCAAGCAGCGCCACGATGAGAAGAGCGGCGGTCCGCTCGAGGATCCCACGTCGAAAGAGGATGAACGCCACGAGTGCGAGGGCGATGCCCGTTGTGAGGAAGGCAAAGTTGAGGGCGGCCAGGCCGAGGGTCAGCATCAGACTGAAGAGCTGGTCGAGGATCGCCCCCGGCGGGGCGAAGGCACCCCCTCGCAGAAGGAGGCGGAGCAGGACGAATTCGATCAGGGCTCCGAAGACCGCGAGGAGGATCGCCATCCTCAGCCAGGGGAGGACGGTTTCCCTAGCTGGCCACTTCACCATCTCTCGCCTCCGTCACGATCCCGGGAGGAATCCCAAGTCGGACCTTTTCCGCCTCGATGAGTTCCACCAGGACGTCTGCCAGAAGGGGGTACAGTCTAACCCGTGACTTCTTCTGAACCTCATCTCGGAAGCGTCCCACCCAGCGGCCTAGGTGGTCCGTCATGAACTTTCGGAGGGCGTCGCGGAGGATCGCCGTCGCCCCCTCATCTCCCGCGAGCACCGCTCGTGCTTCTTGGAGGCACAGAAGCCCCACAAACTCGAGTTCGGAGACGAGATGGTCGGGTAACTCTCCGCTGGGAATGAGGCCGAAGGCCCGGTAGAACCCCGCCACGTCCGCCATAAGGACGTCCTTCAGGGGATCCGTTTCGCCTCGATACGAGCTTTCGTAGGGTGGGCATTCCCCTTTCTCGAATAGGCGAAGACGCTCCGCCGTGAGCACCTCCAAATCCTCGAGGTCGTCCTCCCTCATGTCTGGGAGCGAGGTGAGGGAAAACGCCCCTACGGGCCTGTGAGCTTGGAGACGGTGAAGTTCCCGCAGGGCTCGCCCCCCTCCTAGATTCTTCACCGGGCCAAACGCCCGGGCCAGGGCACCATAAACTGCCCCAAGCTGGAGGGCCACCTCGGCGATCTGAATCCTCTGGGGATCAGTCACGCTCTTTCCTCCGCCTGGCGGATCGGATCAACAGAAGCGCCGCAACCGCCACAAGAACGATCAGGATTACGGGCACCCAGATCTCTAGGGCTGCGAAGGGGGGAGGCCCGGGGATGTCTAGGGTAATCCAGCTCGACACTGATTTCCGCGCGCCTACGTCGCCTGAGGAACCATCCCAGACGGCGAGGGCAATGTTGTACTGCCCGCCTCGGCCCATGGATTGATCCTGGGAATCGCCCGTCTCCAGCGGACGAGCGATGGTTACGCTCCACCGGCCGTTCGCCCAGACCCCACGGCCCAAGGCGTCCTGCCGCTCCTGCGTGGTGATGCTCCCGAAACCCTCGGCGATCGCGTCCTCCACGGCGGTGACCTTCAACGGCTCCGAGAAGGGGTTGCCCACGGCCCACCCCACCAGGAGATCACGGGCCCCCTCCGGGAAGGCCTCGGGCAGTTGGTAGGGAGGCCCCCCCACTGCGAAGGGGTAGTGATCCACCCAGAAGTTGGGGAACGTATCCTGCAGGTCGTGGAACCCCTCCTCGATGTCCGCCTGCCAATCCGCCTTCCACTGGACGATGTGGACCCGCTGACCGCGGGATCCCATGCAGATCCCCGGGAGGTCGGAAGAGGCAAGCAGGAGGGCCGCCGCATCTCTGAATTCGGAGAGCCCGGTCGTTCGGTTGTCCTTCGTCCCGTCGGACCAGGCTACCCGGAAGACGATATGGGTCCCGTTGTGGAGCGCACCGATCTGGACGGTGCTGGCGAAGGGCGTTGAACGGCTGGGCAGCGTTACAGTCTGCCCCGAGAGGGGCACGGCCACTTGTGTGGCTTCCGCCCACAGGGGGCTGTCGGGGTCTGTGACGGGGAGCGCCCCCTCCACCTCCGCGCTCTGCAGGAGGAGGGCCTCCTGCCCGAGGGAAACGTTGGTCTGGACCAGGCCGAGAGACAGGGCGGCGAGGGCCCCCAAGAGCAGCCACCGGAGGAGGGAGGACTTCATGATGCCCCTTCACGTCGTGTTGTGGCGATAGACCCCCACGCCATCGTCCCGGTACGGGCGTACGATCTCCTTCTCCACCAGCATGACCCGGACCACCTCCTGCCCGTTGATGTCGAATCCCACGGCCTCGTCGCCGTCGAGCTGGAACTTCGCGAGGATCTTGTTCGTGCTCGTGTTCAGCAGGAGAATCGCACGCAGCTCGGGCTCCTGGCCGGTTCGAATTCTCTTGTACATCTCCACCGCCTG
Source organism: Thermoplasmata archaeon (assembly GCA_046759265.1). Classification (GTDB taxonomy): domain Archaea; phylum Thermoplasmatota; class Thermoplasmata; order RBG-16-68-12; family JAJISG01; genus JAJISK01. Next base: position 2,550 of record JBHIBW010000006.1, on the reverse strand, counting down.
ATCGGCCCCAGGGCCGAACATCTGGCGGCAGAACTCCGGCGGGACGTGGATGGGAGGGATGTAGTAGATGTTGGGTTCCAGCCCAAACTGCGGATAGAGCGGGAGGGCCAGCTTCTTCACGTGCACGAGGAAGTCGATCGGGTTCTCCGGATCCACCTCCTCGGGCGGGTTGATGTAGCCCACCATCCGAATCTTCCCGATGCAGTTGCGCATGCACCGAGGCCAGATGCCTTGCTCCACCGCCGGATAGCAGAAGATGCACTTCTCGGAGACGCGGGTGACGTGGTTGTACAGCACGCGCTCGTAGGGACAGGCCTTGACGCACTCCCGATAGCCCCGACACCGCTCCTGGTCGATCAGGACGATGCCGTCCTCCTTCCGCTTGTAGATGGCCTTCCGCGGACAGGAGGCGAGGCAGGCGGGATAGGTGCAGTGCATACAGATGCGGGCCAGATAGAAGTTCCAGATCGCATGGAGGCCCTGCAGGTGGAACGTCGAGGGATCGATGGGCCCGCTGGTCTCGTCCTCGCCCCGATTGGGGTTCGCCCAATCCTCGTTCTCCGGCAGGTAACCCAAGACCTGTTCTCCTTCGGGCGCTGCCTCAAAGACGGTTTTCCCCGAATACACCTCGGAAGGACCGCTGGTGTCCCAGGTCTGGGCGCCCAGCATGTCCAACATCTTGACGTCCCAACCGAGCGGGTACGATCCCCAGGGTTTCGTCTCCACGCTGTTCCAGAACATGTACTCCTGGCCCTTCCCCGAGGTCCAGAGAGCCTTGCAGGACATCGTGCAGGTCTGGCACGCGATGCACTTGTTGATGTCGAAGACCGAGCTCACCTGTCGTTCGGGGCGCGACTCGGGATAGATGTAGTCCATGTCTCGCCCGATCTGCCAGTTACGCACTGTTGGCATCCTTCAGCCACCTCCCTGGTGGTACTCGCCCCGCATGTAGCGGAGCACCGCAGCATTCTCGTAGGTGGGCCGATAGCCCAGGGCCGCAGGGCGCCAGAGGCCGACCCCGCCGATGCCGCCCGCCTCGGCCTTGGTGATCTTCACGAACGACTCCTTCGGGGCTCCGGTGGCCCCGTGGATGTCCTTAGCAAAACCCTTGCCCAGCGTCTGGCCCATGCCGTCCTTCCGCACGAGGGAATCCGTCAGCAGCGTGGGCTTCAGCCAAGAGCGGGTGATCGATTGGTGGGAACCGTAGCGATACCCTGCCTGGTAGCCCGTCCTCGGACTCTTAGCTAGTCCGTCCAGGCGGGTCTCATGCCCCTCGACGCTGCCGTGGGTCGCAATGAACATGTGGAACCAGGCTCGCGCGGTGCGCCGTGGCATCCCCTGGTAGTAGCGGGCTCGGACCAGCCAACGCATCACCTTGTAGTCCGCCGGCCGGTTCTGCCAGCCTCGGAACGGGCGATCGCTCGGATCCCCGTCGACCCAGATGTAGTCCCCATCCTCGATGCCCAGGTCCTTGGCGTCGAGTGGGTTCATGTCGACGTACCCCTCGCCCACGTACGGCATGCGCTTGTCGTGGCGATAGAAGTCGCCGAAGGGACCGAAGTAGACCGCGGAGATATCCTGGGAGAGAGCCATAGAGTGGCAGGCGTGCCTGTACTTCGGCGTGTAGAGGATGAAGCGGTAGTCTGGATCTGCCGACTCTAATGGATGCTGCGTCGCCCGCACCTCGCTCCATGGCTTCACGACGTGCCGCACCTGTCGCGTCTCGGGGCGCATATCGGTCGGGTCGATGCCGTAGTCTGCCGGTCCCTTCGGCTGGATGACCGGATGGGGCTTGGAGACGATGACCGCGGGCTCGTGGTAGGTGGCATCCACCGTCTCCCGCCAGATCGGGAGGTTCTCCCCCGCGTCGAGGAACTCGTCCTCTTCCCGGTAGAACTCCAGCCGGCCCGTCTTCGTGTACCAAGGCTTGGACTCGTTGGTCTGCTCCCAGCCCGTGATCCGGGGGGAAGTGCGCATCATCACGTAGTAAGGGACGCCGTTGCTGCTGGACGCGACGACCTCGTTGAAGTCGTATCCTTTGAGGGCGTTGGAGGCGTCGATCATCCGCTGCCCGGGGACGTCCATCCGCCCGTCCCGGACCCACTTCCATTGGTCGCTGAACCGCGTATCCCCGGTGAGCTTCGCCAGTTCCTCCGCCACCCCCATGTAGACTTCCAAATCGTCCTTCACGTCGAAAATGTAGGGAAGGGGCGACGGCACGACAGCCTGGAGGAACGGGTTCGTGCAGGCGCCGTAGAGGTCGGGGAGTTTCCTCTCGATCCAGCTGGGCACCCCGAAGACCACGTCGGCATACTCGCAGGTGGCGGTCCAGAACCAGTCGTTGACCACGATCATCTCCATCTTCGGGAGGGTGTTCGCGATGACGTCGTGGGCCCACTTGGCGTTCCCCAGGATGGAATTGCCGTTGACCCACCAAGCCGACTTCGTGGGCGTGGGCATGTGGGTGGAGCCCGTGAAGAGGTTGCCTTCCACCCGGAGGGGGCGGTCCCCGTAGTTGTAGAAGTGGGCCGACTCGTCCTCCTTGTACTT